>JAYVSL010000254.1:0-8142 GCA_043775355.1 Planctomycetota bacterium | reverse complement strand
TGAAAGCAATGGAGATTGCCCCTGGCCGACGAGGACGTCGGCGCTCCCAGGACTTGCTTTTGCCCCTTGTCGGCAAGTGCCACCGGCGACAGTCATGGCTAAAGGTTCACCTGGCGTAACGATGCGATCCACGCGCGAGGGATTATGCTTGGACCATATTTGAATGAGACGCTGGCTAATTGGGCGGCGGATTTTATCCATAGCGATAGTATCAAATTATTTCCGGCTGCGGTGCAGAGCGAAGCGCAGTCGATATTGGAGTTATTGCTGGTGACGGCGTGCGAACTTCGTGGAGTGGAACCAGCGGCCTTAGGCGAAGACGATCTGAAACACGCGCTATTGGGTCCGGTGGCACGCCTGCCGATGGACGCCGAAACGCGATCATTCATTCCCAGTTTATGCCGTATGTATTTGGAAGATCTGCAGCGCCAGGGTCGCCTTGGCAGTGGCAAGACCTTGGGTCGCTTTGTCGGCGCACTAAAAGAAGCCTTCGTGGCCGCCGATCCATTTCGCCCGCAAACATTTACTCGTCCTGGTGAAAAAATTGGCCGCAACGACCTGTGTCCGTGTGGCAGCGGAAAGAAGTTCAAGAAGTGTTGCCAAGAGCAATGAACGCTATCGACCGCGTACGGTCGATAGAAAAGAGAGCATCAGCGCGCAGAAGAGTAAAAGTCACAGCGAATAAGCGCTGGCTGCTGAGGGGGGCGCTGGCCGCTGCACAGCCATCTACGGATGGCGAGAACGTTGGGAAAAACGGTGGCGACAAACCCAGACATCGCGTGGTATAGTCGCGCATGTCACGTTTCATCGGCCTCATCATGGCTTATGCATTGCTCGTCTCCTGCGGCGGCGGCGGCGGTTCCGATAACGGCGGCCAAACCGGCTGGGGGCCAGAAATTAGCGGGCCATTATTCACCGTCAGTCCGTTGGCACTTGATCAAATTCAGTTCGTAACGGGCCAAGGTCATTTAGCCCCGTATCCGCATACTTTGCCCACACCGCACGTATATTTGTATTGGGGCTTTGGCGCCCCAAGTGCATCACTTATTCCCGTGGTCGCTCCTGGGCCTGGAAGAATTACCTTTGTCTTGAGTGAAGATCTTGGCAGCGGAAACACCGATACCAAAATCATGGTGCGTTCATCCCCGACACTGACGTGGTATATGGATCATATCAGTCTCGCCAATGGACTGGGGGTGGGATCGGTGCTAACAGCGGGCATGTCGATCGGAACAACATCGTTATTATCGGGGGCCGTCGACCTTGGTTTGTTGGATAGCACGGTGGTGAATCCTTTCGTTGCGCCGCAACGATACGGCGCAGATCTGATAAATTCAGTTTCCCCATGGACGCGATTTACGCCTGTTCTGCGCGATCACTTTTACAGCATCAGTAATGTGGTAGGTGCAAACAAAGATGGCGCCGTGTGTTTCGATGTCGACGGCACGCCAGCAGGAAATTGGTTTTTAGACGGAGTTCCTGATTCCCCGGACGCGTATGGAAAACCTGAAAATTGGCCGAAGCACCTTGCTTTTGCACATGATGAAACCGATCCGTCACGTTGGCGTATCAGCGTCGGCGGGACGATTTCATCGGCTGCTTTATGGGCGATTGCCACTGGCGATCCAGAGCCGACCGCGATCGCTCCTGGTCAAGGAGTGCGCATCATTCGTCTTTATTCTAACTTGTCGCTGGATGGCACCTCAATCCCGAGCGGATGGTTACTGGTGCGAATGGATGCCATCGGGCTGATGTACGTTGAATATATTTCCGCCAGCGATTTTCCGCCCAGTAGCGCTGTCGATACGCCGGTGACGGATTTTACGGGCGCTCAAAAGCTTTATCGACGAACGCAAGGCGCGAGTGGTTGACGGTTCAATCCTAATGAGCCTATGAAAAGCCTCTTCATTATCTCCGCTCGATGACCACTATGGTAATGTCATCATGCGGAGCGTGTCCACTGAGGTGTTTCGTGACCGCGGCCACCACCGCGTCACAAACACTTTGGGCGCCGCTCGCTGCATGAGCGTTGATCGTAGTGCGCAGACGTTCTTGACCAAATGCGTCGTTGTCAGGTGGTCGATGAGCATCAGGAATACCGTCAGTATAGAGCAGAATCATTTCGCCAGTTTTCAGCGGTGGAATCGTTGAGGGATCGTAAGAACTGTCATCGATCATGCCGAGCGGTAGCCCGCTGCTTGCAAGTTCGTCGAATGATCCGTCTTGTCGCCAGACCAGTGGTGGTTCATGGCCAGCAGAGACGTAATGAGCGCTGCCGTCACCAGCGAGTCGTACCATCACCATTGACATAAAACTGTCGTCGGCGAGATCGTTCTCGAGCAACCGATTCAGCGCAGTCAAGGTTTCTCCTGGAGGCAAACCACGTTCGTGCAGTGCCCGCAAAAATGCACGTGCCGTGCTCATTAACATTGCCGCTTGAATGCCATGACCACTGATGTCGCCGACCACGGCATCAAGTTCGCCGCTGGCGACAGGCATGAAATCATAGTAATCGCCACCGGTTTCATCACATGGCTGGGCCCATGCGGCAATACGCCAGTACGGATGCTCGGGTGGTTTTTCAGGCAATAAACTTAATTGAATTTGACGGGCCAATTCCATGTCACGTTGCATGCGTTGGCGTTCACGGTCACGCGCGATAAGCTGGACATTGTCGAGAGCGATGGCAGCGAGACTGCAAAGAGTTTCTGCCAAACGCCGTTGAGCGGGACCAAAATCTTCATCAGGATTGGCTAACACGACGACGCCTTGGCAGTGATCGCGAGTGGTCAGAGGTAATACTAAGAGTCCGGTCAAATTGGCATCTAACCGTTCCATGTCGATTCGTTCTTTGACTTCGTCAGCAGAAAGGCACAGCACGGTGCCGTCAGCAGCGACCGTATCGGCGACCATGCGGCCATCGCGCAAACAAAGCGTGCGTAATCGCTTTTCATCCAGTCCCATCATCACCCGTGGCGTCAGTTGATCTTGATCGTTGCGCGTCAGCACGGCACCGACTTCGGCGTGGACAGCGCTCATCACGGTTTCGAGAATTTTTACCAACAACACGTCAAGATCGAATTGACGGAGTAAGTCTCCTGCACCAAGGAGCTGAGTGACTTCAGTGCGAACTTCACGTATTTCACGCAGCAGACCTTCGTGACGTTGTACTCCCATGAGCACTGGGCCAAGCAACGCGGAAAGTAATGCCACGGCAGTTTGGTCATGTGGCTTTGCTGTTAGGACTTCGAGCATTCCGACGATTTTTCCGTGCGAGATCAACGTATGGCGTGTACCGTGGTCCGGAATGAAAGCATCTTGCGCGAGCACGTCTGGGGCCTCGTTGGGGCAACCTAAGCCAGCCACGGCGAAGAATGACTGCGAATCGCCATCGTAGAGATAAAGTCGAGATGGTAGTGCGTCGAGTTTGGTCAGTGCTTGTTCCAGATTGGCCACCAACGAACTACTGCTTTCTGCGGCAAGTAATGCGTCGGCAATAACCGGCAGGCGACCAGCATCGTTGGTAGATTGAGTAGCAGCCATGGGGTGAGTCTACCTCGCAACGACCGTCGTTCGCAATATGCGATGTCCCCATTTCTGGTGTGCTTAAAAGCAGTCTGGGAAAGGCGAAATCTGACATGGAGGACCGAAGGACCGGAGAATAATCGAATTCAATATCATTTTATTCCCCGTTGGTTCTTGGCTTTTGGCTTCTCCGGTTCTCCGGTCCTCCATGTCATTCTTCAGTTTCCAGGCAGCCTTCTCAGGCGAGTGATTGTTCCGCGCTGGCGATCAGACCTGGGATTTCCGTTACGAAATTTTGGAATTGAGCGGCATCCAAGCACGCGGCGGTAATTAATGCTCCGTCGATGTGCGTTTCAAACGGATGATCGGGCAATAATCCAGAACCGGTGCGATAGGCTAATCGTTCGGCTAAACGTATGGTCGCTAACCGTTGGATTTCTGCAGGTGTGATGCCACTGGGGGTGCGATGATGTTTGCCAATGGTCATGGTAAGGCTGGCTGGCAACCGCCATTTTTCCGCAATCTGACTACCGACCCAAGAGTGATCAAAGCCCATCAGCGCACGCT
Organism: Planctomycetota bacterium; assembly: GCA_043775355.1. GTDB lineage: Bacteria > Planctomycetota > UBA11346 > UBA11346 > UBA11346 > BOG-1363. Next base: position 4,050 of record JAYVSL010000254.1, on the reverse strand, counting down.
CACGATCCAGCACATCGCCTTCGGCGGAGGGATCTTTACGCAAAGTGATGTGGTATTTTGCCATCAGGGTTCCGCTGACCAGCATCCCGACATCGCGCATCATTCCGCCTAAGAAATAGTCCTCGGCTTCATCTTTGCTCACCCCGGCTTGCAACGCGATCGCGCGAGCAAGGACGGCGGTGATCATGCTGTTGCGCCACAAGCCCTCTGGTGCAAAACCAAGTGGCGTCAAATCCACCACCATGAGGTTTGATGCTGATGCGGCGATAACTAAACTTTTCAGACTCGAAATCCCAATAATCGTTACCGCCTGAGCGATCGTCGGCACCGGTTGCTTCAGACCATAGAACGGACTGTTGACCAACTTCAGTAATCGACCAGCAATCACCATGTCGCGCTTGATCAGGTTTTCGAGTTCCGTAGCGGATGCATGTTGGCTACCGACCAGCGCGATGATTTTGGTGACCACGTCTGACAACGCCGGAATACGATCGACCTCGGTCAGCACTTCCGATTCGCTGATGACGATTCGGGCCTGAGGCTTGGTTTGCGGGTTGGTAACGAAATCATTTCCAGCGATTTCCGGATTAGCAGCCGGATTAGCAGCCGGTTTGAAGCGCTTATTGCCGAAAAAGGCATCAGCCATGGAAGTCTTCCGCCATCAACGCGTTTGGGTGCGCCAGAGAATACCCTGTGATTTTCTCCGTCGTCCAGTGACTTTTGCATATTCGAGTTCCCCTGTCTCAGAGGCGCTCGTGTCGCTCGGACATGATGCACGGAGATCCTATACCAACAGGGCGCGCTTATTTGCTGAAATACCCAACGAAATAGCCAATGAACAGCAATGCCAGCAACGCGTACAGCACGATGGCGAGCAAATAGAAACGATCGAGTGGTTGAGATTTGGATGGTTGGTGATCGGTCATGGCGGTAAATGAACGACCATAAACGCCGCTCGCACGCCATGGTTCAGTCGTTCTTACTGCGCCCTTCGACGGCGTAGCGGGTCAGTTCGTGTACGGCTGGGCTGTCGACCAAAGTCCCGAGGCCAAAATCATCGCCCAAATGCAACGTTGCCCACAACGCGGCAGCGTTTCCTGCTTGGCGTTGCGCCGCACTTTGCGGCTCGTTTTGCGGCTCGTTTTCTCGCGCAATTTGCGAGATCCGTTTGCTGGCAAGCAGTGGCAACGCGAGCAACACCACGCGCACTAGATCATCGATTTGACTTCCCGTGACGCTGGTGGGCATTCGTTCGCGTAGCTCCAAATGCAAGCGATCGACCAACGCGGATAGATGCAGCATTTCGATTTCTTGATGCGCTTGACCGCGTCGTTCAACCGCCGTTTCAATCAACGATTCCACCGACATCCGACGCGGCACGGTTTCTGATAAACGCGCACAGAGCCAGCCGACTAATCGCGCGCGTTCTTGGCCACGCAAATTAGAGCGCATTAAAATAGAGAAAAACCGCTCAACGATATCTTTGTCTTTGCCACCCACGCCACGGTAACGTTTGAGCGTTTCTTCGGCGATGGTGAAATGACCCAGACGCACACGACACAACAATAATCGACGCCATGCATCTGGATCGGTGGCACGCGCGGAAGCATAACGTGCGAAGGCAGATTCTGCGGTAGTCAGATCGCCCAAGACCTCACACGCTTGGCCCAGATCGAAATGCGCTGCGGGCGCAACATCGGTCTGACCGCCCTGTCGTAACAACAGGCGCGCTGCACGCACATAACCCAAACGCAGAGCGAGGCGGCCGAGCTGCACTGCCACCCATGGATGTTCGCTGTCGGCGAGCGGTGCCCAGGCCGCTTCATCGCCCTGCCCTAATGCAGGCCAACGACGACGCACGATTTCTAGCGCACGTTCAGGATCTTTGGCGTGGTGATCGAGCAGATCGACGACCTGCGCTGCAACCAACAAGGGTTGATGTCCGAAGCGCTCGACCAAGCGCGCAAGGCCGCTTTCACCGCCCCAATGTCCAGGCCCATTGAGCACCAACGCATCAAGAAACGCCGCGTCAAATTCTTCATGGCGATTTTCCAGGTCGATTTCTTTCGTCTCACCCGCACCTGGACCGATCAACCACGCATGTTCTTCGCCCGTCGCGCGATCAAGTTCTAAATAGCAGTCACAACGCAGCGTCGGCAACCACGCCCACATCGCCATGATTCGCGTATTCAAAACGGGATTAAGTTCACGCGCCTGTCCTTGACCAAGGTGCAGACGGGTGCGCGCAAGGTCGACGAATTCATCTAAACTTGCTGGAAATACGCCGAAAATAATCGCCAGTCCACCAAGCGATACCGTTCGTCCTTCTGGGCCTGCCAGCACATCGATACCTGACGCGACCAATGGCGGCGGACGCAAACGACCGCTGCGCAGCTGGGCGCGTTGACGGTGCCAGTCGTGACTCAGGGTAAGGAGCGGTTCAGACATTCCTGCGTTCCTATGGTTAACCTACGGCACCTTCGCTGCGCACTCAAGCACTGCCATGCAAGTTTCAACATCAGCGAGGATGCTGCCGCCGGATGCTGCCTTTGCCTTGGCGCAAAGGATCACATCATGCGCGACGTGACTGCTCCAACTTCTTCTCCAACTTCTTCTCCAACTTCTTCTCCCACTTCTTCTCCCACTTCTTCTCACTCAATGTCCCCCGTGATTCATGCGACTGCGGACGACACCAACTCGGCTATTGTTGCGCAGGGACTTGGCAAAACTTTTCGTACCTTTGATCGTCGTCTGGGTTTTCTTGGCAGCGTGCAGGATATTTTTTCTCGCCGATACCGGGAACTCAAAGCCGTACAGGATGTCAGCCTGACGATTCCGCGTGGACAAATCATCGGTTACATCGGCCCGAATGGTGCCGGAAAAAGCACGACCATCAAAATGCTGACTGGCATTTTAAGACCAACCACGGGCACCGTGCACGTCAACGGCTTCGATCCGCACCGTCAACGGGCGCAGTACGTCCGCACGGTTGGCGCGGTGTTTGGCCAACGCAGTCAGCTGTGGTGGGATCTTGCCGTCGGTGAAAGTTTCGAACTTTTGCGACATTTGTACGACGTGCCGCTGGCTGATTTCCAAGCGCGACTCAAACGTTTTGATGAGGTGCTTGAGCTCAAAGAATTTCTGCGCACACCGGTCCGCAAATTATCGCTGGGCCAACGTATGAAAGCCGACCTTGCGGCAAGTTTACTGCATAATCCGCCAGTGCTTTTTCTGGATGAACCCACCGTCGGCGTTGATGTGGTTACTAAAACGCGTTTGCGCGCTTTTCTGCGTGAGCTCAATCGCGAGCAAGGCACCACCATTCTGCTGACCACGCATGATATGCAGGACATCGAAACGCTTTCACACCGAGTGTTAGTTATTGATCATGGTCGCATCATGCACGATGGCGCTTTAGACGCGCTCAAGTCGAAATACGGTGCGCGTAAACGTTTGCTGTTGACGCTGCGCGAAGCGGTGAATGTGGAAACGTATGACGGCTTGCCCCGCGACGGCGTGGCGTGGAGCCAAACCAATCCGGTTGAGCTCGTCGCGGCGGTGGATGCGGGCACGGATTCTGCCGCGCTTTTGCAACGCTGCTTTTCCCTGCTGCCCGTCGTGGACGTGCGCATTGAAGAACCAACCATCGAACAAGTGGTGGCCGCGTTGTACGGTGGCCGTGCGGGGTAATTTCTTTCAGCGGCATTTTTCTCGCTCCAGTTTCGTGCAGGTAACCCCGCTGCGGACTTGCCACCGTCAGCTCAGGTCCAGGCTGTGCCACCGATAGGTTTACTCATGTCCAGCGCCACGCATCCCTATAACCATGCCGACGTTCGCGAGCTGATCGCTTTGGCGCTGCGTGAAGATTTACGCGATGGTGGCGATATCACGTGTCGATCATTGGTGCCACAACGTGCGCGGCTTGACGGAATTGTGCGCGCTAAGGCCGCTGGGGTGGTCTGCGGTTTACCATTGTTTCAGTTGGTGTTCGACGCACTTGCTGAAGACATGCCTGGGTGCGAGGTCATCGTCACGCACCACGTCAGTGAT
>JAYVSL010000253.1:0-10300 GCA_043775355.1 Planctomycetota bacterium | reverse complement strand
CGGCCGTGGTCGCTTGCAGGATCAGGAAACGCCGCGCGGCACGGTGTTCTACGCTTACGATGCGCGTGGAAATCTGGCGCGGTTGTGGACCGATCACACGGGCGGTGCGAATACGAGTTACGGGTATGATGAACTCAATCGTTTGTCGACGGTGATCGATACGGTGGCGGGCGTGGTGAATTATGGTTACGATTTAGTCGGTAATCAGGCGACGGTGGCGTTGCCAAACGGGGTGACGTCGACGTATGGTTACGACACGTTGAACCGCCTATTGACGGTAACGCGCAAGCAGGGGGCGGCGACACAGGCGACGTATACGTACACGCTGGATGCGGTCGGGCGACGAACAAAGAACGTCGAATCCGGCGGGCGAACGGCGAATTGGACGTACGATGTGTTGAGTCGTTTGACCAGCGAAGCGGTGACCGGCGGCACGACTCCGGGCACCATCGGCTATCAATTCGATAACGTCGGTAATCGTCAGGTGCGCACGTCCAATGTGACGGCGGTTCCCGCGACGGTGACGGGCTACACGCCGAATGATGGGCTGACGTCCGACACCTACGACGCCAACGGAAACACCGTCTCGTCCGTCAACGGCACCGATGGCTACGACGCTGAAAATCACCTGACCACCCGCGCGCTGCCGAACAGCGGCGGCACCGTCATGATCGCCTACGACGGCGACGGCAACAAAGTCACCGAATCCAGCGGCGGCGTGGTGACCAGTTTCTTGGTGAGCGGACTCAACCCAACCGGATACACGCAAACCATCGAAGAATTCCAAGGCGGCGCGATCAGTCGCGCGTACGTCTGGGGCAATGGCTTAGCGCCGCTGGCACAGCGCGGCGGTACGGTGATTAGTTATCCCGTCACCGACGGTCAGGGCTCCGTGCGAGCATTGACCAACGCGGCGGGCGCGGTGACGGACACGTTTACGTATGATGCGTATGGGATTTTGATTGGGCGCACGGGGACGACGGCGAACCGATACCTGTATTGTGGGTATGAATACTGTGAGCCGCTGGGGCAGTATTATCTGCGGGCGCGGTATTATGATCAGGGGAAGGGAAGGTTCTGGACGATGGACTCGTGGCAGGGTCGCCAGCGCGTTCCCGCCTCGCTACACAAGTATGCCTATGCCCATGCTGATCCCGTAAACGGCAAAGATCCGTCGGGGTACATGAATATCGTAGAGCTACTGGGGGCCATTAGCTTTAGCGATACAATGCGTGGCGCACAGGGGATGACTCAGGCACAGATCAGAAAGCAAGTTGTCAACCAGATCCTCGACATAATGAAGGATCAAGCTGCCGACGCCATTATGGAAGGTGTCTATATGCTAGCCTTTGGACCTGCGGGAGAGTTCTTGTATGTTGGCGAAACCAACGATATGGAGCGTCGTATTGATGAGCACGAGAACTCGGGAACCAAGTGGCAGAAGCGTGCACGCAAGGCCGGCACGTATGTCGCCGACGAGCTTACGCCGCGTATCGTCGGATTCCTCAAGTTGTCCCCGATCCCGGATCTTGAACCAAGAACCAACAAGTTCATCAGAAACGTGGTGGAAACCATGATTCTTGAATCCGTAAACGAGTCCGGTGGGCAAACCCTGAATGAGAATAGCTCCGTTGCTAGAGATGGCACGGCTGCCCGTAACCGTCTTGGCCGTCACGCAGGCAAGATGAGTCCAGCGTTACGAAAGCAGTTCACAGAGTTCTTCAACCTGTTGGGGAGATAATGGGATACACCATCGAATCGCCGACGCCGTTCGGGCCATCGAAGGACGCCAAGATCATGTGTGTGGACACATGGGACGTGGCGTGCCGTGACGAGTTGAATGCCAATGGGGGGGCTTACTCGTTGGTGCAGTTTTATCGCGATATCCCCAGGGGCGTTTTTGCTGGTCTAAAATGCGATAAGCCGCTGAATGTAAGCGTTGTTGGGAAGGAGATTGCCGACATTTCTGGCCTTCAGGATTGCCGGCCCGGTGTTGCCAGCTTGATCATCGGGTTGATCTCCAAGCGGGCCGTAGAGCACGCTCCGCTGAATGAGATCGTAGGGCTAGAGTCGCTTCGTGTTAGCTACCTAGATGGCGTTCAGTTGCATGGGATTCATGGATCTTCTGTCAAAAAGCTGGTCATTGACGAGATTGGTGGATTGAAAGGTCCGTTGGACCTATCCAGGTTGGCGAACTTGGAACATCTGCGGATTATGAAACTGGGGACTACGCCCGGGGTCGTTCTGTTAGAGTCCACAAGACTAAAGCATTTTTCAATCAGAGATGGGAAGGCTATGCGTGAGGTGCGTCTGCCCGAGGCATTGCGGTCCATCGACTATGTAAGCCTTGAGAAGGTGCCTCGGGTGATTGCCGAACAGTTAGCTCAGCATTCACCATTGCGGGTTGAGCTAGAAGCGAAGGATATTTTCAAGACGAAGCTGGAGGCACAGAAGGTCTTTACGTCCTCGGAATTACTCTGGGGGTAGTTCAACCGTCGTAGGCCGACCGTGTCGCCTATGACGACCGGATCGCCGTAGGTGGTTGGGATGAGTGATGTGCACGTCGCCCCCTCGGCCATCTACGCCTGATCTGTGCAGGGCGTCTGGGGTGCCGATCAGTGGGTGGGAGGGGTTGAACGGAGGACGTCGGGGCTACGATGGCCGGGTTGGCGGATCGACCGTCGTCGGTGGTCGGGCCGTCCTACCATCGCAATGTCGTAGGTGGTGCGGTTGACCAGAGCACGTCGGGGCTACGCTGACCGGGTGTTGTGCGTGGTCCTCAGAACCGTCTGGCGAAGGCCGTCTCCGGGCTGAAAACCGGCGCGGCTTGCGGCACAGCGCAGGAGCGAGCGAAGCGCTTGTGCTTAGCCAGCATCCAGGCTCCGACCTTGGCATGTTCGGGGATCGGCGAGGCGCGCAGCATCTCGCAGCGCATGATGAAGGGATCGTCGGCGTCGTCGAAGATGGGGACGGCTTCGACATCGAGCTGGGCTGTCTGCGGGACTGGTGCTGGGAGTCCGCCGAGCAAGGCATTGATCGAGGCGGCGTGAACCCTCCACCGATTTCCTACGCGGGCAGCGACAAGACGCCCGTCCTTGATCCGCTCGCGGACGGCGGCCGGACGCAGGCCCAGCGCGTCGCCAGCAGCCTCGGTCGAGACGGTAGAAGTGAGCAGCATGCTGATGGATTATCTTATGCGGGGCGCTGAACGCCGCCAGGGAGCGTCGGCCGGCGATGGCTGACGTTGAACGACGCCGAGGCCGGCGGTGGCGAGAAAACTGGCAGGTCTCCTGCGCCACCGCCGTCGGCATCTGCTACGGATGTAGACGTGTCAAAGATCGTGTCTGGCGGATGCCAGGGCCGTCGGTTTCGGCGCGTTACGCCTTCGGTGGCGTGGTCGACCAGCTCCAGGTGTTGGCGTTTGGGGTTGAGGCCAGCGCGGCGACCTTGCGGGCGAAGTTGCGCAGGATCTCGGTCTGGTGGGCGTTCAGGTGGCGGCCCGAGTAGTAGTCGGTGGCGAACACACCGCTGTAGACCAGATCCACAACGACGAGACCGCGACAGGGCGTGCCGCTGATGGCGATGACGGCATGGGAGGGCTTCTCGTAGGCGCTGGGGATTGCGGTGACGGAGAGGCGGCGATGCATCTGGAAGCGCTCGGGCGGGTCACCGTGTTCGCGATCGTAGCTCGATCCCACGATGTTGCGGATGATGCGCTGCTCGGCGTCGGAGATGAGGGCTTCCAGCTCTTTGCGTTCGAGCATGAGCTGTTCCTGGGGCGAGAGATCGGACATGGCAGTGGATTCCTTGTAGCGGCTGGGGTAGGTGCTGCTCTGACGGGCGAGTCTACAGCCTTTGGCGCAGGTGGATTTCCCCTGCTGAGGGGAAATGTCCGTGAGTCCCACCAGCCGAGTGGTTCCGCTCGGCAGACGCCGGCAGCACGAGGCAGATGACTGGGCCAGACCATAGCCGTGACGGGGGTGAAAGAGCGAAACCGACGTTTTTCCCTGTTTCCCGCAAGTCCCGCAAGTCCCGCAAAGGGGGTAGGCCCTCGGTCCATACATGGAGAGAAATGACATTTTTATACATAAACCCAAAACCACTTGCGGGACTTGCGGGACTTCCGGGAAACAGGGGATTTTGCATATTTCTCACCCCCCAACCGCCACCAGCATCGACCGGCACCGGCCTCGGCACGCCAACCACGGCTCTTGCACCCGGCGTGATGACCCGAGGGGGCTTCAACTCTCCGGCCGCAGCAGTCATGCCCCTACCCGCCGGAAGGAGTAGAACTTGTTCATGTGCCCCTTGGTGTCCTGCTCCAACTTCCTGGTCACCTGCACCTCGTCGATGGTCACGGAATCAGCCAAACCGAAGGCGCTGGCCATGGCGAGGCCCACCTGTTGGGCGGCAACTTTCGGATCAGAATCGTTGGTTACCCCAGGAATGGCGACACCGTCCTGCACGCAGCGTTCGGCCAGCTTACTGGCCGACCAATCGTCGACGTTCCACTCCTTGGCGGCCTTGAGGGCGATCAGGCGCAGCCAGCTCAAGCCCGGCTTGGTCGTGCGGTCCAGCGCTGCGCGGTGCCCGTCCAGCAGCGGCGGCAGGCCGAAGTAGTGCCGAACCACGTAGTCGAGCGCTCCCACGCTCTCCTTGAAGTCATGGTCCTCGCATTCCAGGCGCTGCGCCCCGTTCTTCCACCAGTCGAGGATGACGCTGTTGACGCAGCCGTGGTAATAGCTGCGGTGGGCTTCGACATGCTCGCGCAGTCCAACGGGACGTCCGGCAGCGTCGGTCCACTGACGGAACGAGTAGCCGTGCCGGCGCTTGCGAATCCGCGTGATCAGGGCGCGATTGGCGGCGTCCAGTGTCAGCTCAACCCCATTCGAGGTCAGTCCGAACTGAGTGAGCCGAGGATCAACCGGGACGCTGCGCACGCCCGCTATGCGTGCCGAGAGGTCGCCGCCTTCTGGGGCCAGACACGCCTCGAAGTACGTGCTGTCGAGTCGACCCCGCATGTTATCGAGCAGGATGGCCGTGCAGCCATCGACCATCTTTTCCATCAATTGCTCATCCAGAGAACCGACGCCACCCTTCTTCTGCGCCACCGTGCCATACCGTTGCCCGACCATGGCGCAGTGGACACCCCACATTTTCGTTTTGCCAGCCTGCGAGACGTCCGCCTCAAAACCCAGGAACGGACCACGCTCGTAGATCCCCGCGAGCCGGATGCCCGTGCAGAACGGCCCAGCAATGCACCGCGACCGATCACTTGGGGTGGCAAAGTCGTAGTCCGCGTACACCGCCTGGATCGCCTTGACCGCCTCGTCGATCGGCACCGTGACAGGTTCGATGCCGCTTGTGACGAGGATGCCGCCACGCTCTGGGTTGTAGCCGTTCTTGAGCTGCACCAGATTGCCATCGACGTACACTAGATAGGGGCTGGTGGTGATGACCTGCACGGGCAGCACCATCTGTTCGACAAGGTGGCTGCCGATAATCGCCTTGAGCGTGATGTCCTTGATCTCGACGGCATCGAACAGACCGGCGTTATTGCCACGACCAGCCCATTTGAGGACATTGAACCGCTCGAAGAGCAGGGTCTGCATGTAGGCCGGCGTGATGGGTTCCAACTTCACCCCGACCTGCTTGTCTGGGACCGTGCGAACGACGACGTCTCCCTTGCGGTAATACACACCGGATGCGGCGAAGTTCGTCAGCACATCACGGGTCGTCTGCATGATGTTGACGGCGTTGCCGCCGGCCGCGCTCGGGAGGATCAGATTGGGCTTCATGACGCGCCCTCCTGCTCGACATAGAGTTCGGGCCGGTGCTCGGCGCACACGAGTTGCCAGTCGGGCAGGTCGAGCAGGAGATCGACCATATGGGCAGCCTTCGTCTCGTTGCCCAGCACCTTCACTGTGGCGACAGTCACCGCCTCGATGCACGCTCCATGGCGGATCAGCCCAGCGGCGATGATCACCGCCCCGGCCCAGGCATCCGGTGCCGGCCACTTCACCGGATACCGGCTGTAGGAGTTGGCCATCGTCTCGACCCGCTCGACCGCCAGCGGCGGGTGGCAATGCAGGTTATTCTCGGTGGACAAGACGAGGTGCAGCCCATCGCCATCCAGCCCATGGCTGCGGCTGAAGCCAGCGATCGACATCAGGTGCTGGTTGCGGAATCCATCACCGATCATGCCCGGCACAGGCTCGGCCGGCGCTTCCACCGTTTCACCCGATGGCTTCTCGGCCCTCGGCCTGGGCTTCACGTTGTCGTTCACGGCCGCCTTGGGCCGGCTCTCGACGTTGCTGGGTGGCGAGGCTGCCTTTCTGGCCTCCTTGGCGGCAGCCCGCGTTGCCCGGAGCTGGTCTTCCCGCTCCACCTTCTCAGCATTCAGCCGCAGGCGGCCCGCGGCGATCAGTTCGTCGATGACATTGGCAGGAACACGCTCGATGCCCGGCAACGTGCCGAATCGCTTGGGCAAGGGATCGGTCAGCGGCAACACAAAGACCGGCACGCCGGTGTAATGCACTTGAACCGCCCGCGACATGGCGCGGTCGGCACCGCAGGCGACGATGAACGCCTCGACATCGCGCCAGCCCAGCGGCGTCTCCAGCAGCAGGTACAGGTGGACGCCCAACTTGCCGGGCTTGATCCCCGTGCTGCTGCTGAACGACCAGAAGCAGGCGACGTTGCACAGGCCAGCGGGGAGACGGAGCCGGACGGCCTCGATGCAGCCCTGGGGGTCGACACGCGGATCTGGAAAGTCGGCGCACGCGAATGTGTCGAAGTCGAGCAGCACCCAGCGCCGGGCGCACTCCCCGAACATGGCCTTCTTGCCGTCGCGGTCGATGAGTCGCCGCACAGCACTGCGCCACTTCTCAACCGACAGCAGCCGGCCGCGAACCACGCAGGCTCGCGTTAGCGGCTTGATCGTGGCCAGGGCCGCGCAGAGCAGGACGAAGGTGGCCACGCTCACGCAATGGACCTGGAACAGCCACGCTTTGTCGTACTGGCGGCACTCGATGCCTGCGATTCCCTGCGACCACTGCTTGACCATCGACGGGACGCCGTCGCCGGTATCGCGGGCGAGGAGCACGGTCATCCCATCGGGGTGGTCGTGCGCGATCTCCGCGCTGGAGGTGGCGACTGGCTGGGCGTTCTCGGGAACGACGGAGGCGTCGGAGGCGGGCTGATCGGTGGTCATGGGGCTGGAACCTAACCGTCCGGCCATCACGACATTTCCCCCGGCGCGGAGAAATCCAGATCAGCGAGCCGGCACGCCGCAGCGCAACAGGCGAAGCACGCTCTCCGCCTCTATGTGCCAGTATTTTCCAATTTTATGACCACGAAGCCAACCGCGCCGCAGGTAAGCCGCGACCGTTTCCTTGGTGATGTGCAGTTGAACCGCCGCCTGCGCAGTGGTAACGAACGACATGGGATGGGTGTCCATGCGCATCAGTATGCTGGCATGCCGCCGTGGTATTTCCCTCATGGGTGGGAAATCCCAACGCTGTATTCCGGTGCATGAGCCTGTGTCCTGCCAGAGGCTTTCTATCAGGGCCTCTCAGGGTTATGGGGGGCCGGGGGCTTGCAGACGCATGAAGGGGAACCCGGAAGTGGAGGTCTGCATTGGTCGGTTGGATTACCCCTCAAGCAGGGAAATCCAAACCATGTAAAACGTGGTATGAACACGCATGCCCATGCTTTCCACGGCATCGCTGTCCCCCATCATGGCTGCCATGAACCCGCCCCCGTCGTCGACGGTCAATGTCTCTGGCTTGCCAAGCCCGCCGCAGTTGCGGGCCTTCCTTGCCACGCACCACGGCATCGAGGGTCTGGCCACCGACCAGCCGCATCAGTTCTGGCCGGACACCTGCACGGTAGAGCAACCGCCATTCAACGACACCCTTGTCTTGGAACTGCGCGGGCACATCCGCCATCGCCTGCGGCAGGTCAAGGATGCCATGGTGGACGAGCGAGCCACCTACTTTGGCGATACCTTCCGCTGCAATGATCGCAGTGTGCGAATTCCGACCAGTGAAGCTCTATTCGAGGCATCCTCGGCTCATCAGTTGCCTTGGCACCGACTAGGCATCGCCATGCGCATGGGTCGCATCACCGCCGAAACTGCTGCCGTCGCGATGGACTCGAACTGCTCAGACCCTGATCCCTTGCGCGAATATTTGAAAGGCAAAGTCACCGTCTACGAGCACTGCGATGACCTAGCCATCTTTCTCGGCGTCGATCCGCTGTGGATCGAGCATGGCCCCACCGTCCACCAGGGGTTCGAGGAGCCGCCACTTCCGTGGTGGCTAGAGCCCTGGTGGGAACTGAGCGAGTTGGCCGACGATGTGTTCGCGCTGGCGATTCGGCGCGGCATGCTCCGTGTGCGCGGTGATGGTGGCGGCTACGACTTCGCGAGTTTTTGGGCGTGCTGGCAGGCTGATCCGCAACGCCTCGTCCTTCCGCCGATGTGGGCGACACGTCCTCTCGAACTGCTGCCCTGGCTGTTCGAGGCGCGGGTCGGCTTCCGCTGCGGCAACCCGACATTCAACAGCACCTTCACTGCGGAGACATGGGATACGCTCCAACGGTTGATGAACTGGTACATGATAGATGGACTGAAGACGCTCGGAGAGCAGGCGGGCAAGCCGCCAGCGAATACCCCTCCCACGTCCACGGCACCGCCCACCAGTGAAGAAATGATGCGCTTGAAGCTGTTGATGAGCACGTCCCCATCCGCGATCGTACAGCTCAAAGCGCCGGACGGTACGATGCTGCAATTGTCGCCGGTCCACACACAAGCGCCTGATAAACTGGCCTGTGATCGAGGCAAACCCAGCGCGGGCCGCCCTCCTGGCAAGGGCAAAGAAAAGAAAAAAAGAGCAAGAGCAAGGCTAGCGAGGCCAAGGACGGCAGGACATCGCCCTGAAAGCTGAGAGCCCTGGAAAGAGCGATCCGTTCCCAGGGCTCTCAACACGTCGTAATCAGCCGACGGCCACGGGTCAGAGCCCGCGCCGCCTGCATCGCCAGCCGCAACACGGTCGCATATGGTCACGGTCCAGCCCCGCCCCGAAGTGGGGCCGGTAGGAGCACACGGATGATGTGCAGACCCTCCTTGGCGAGGGTCCGGCGGTGGCCGCCAACGGGCGCTAAAATGCGCATCTCAAATCGGAGATAAGGGAACTGACAGCCACAACACGCTGCGCAGCGCCGCCATCAGCGGCCACCTCACTCGGTGGCCGTTGGGCCGCCGGGTCCACGCCACACCCCGGAGCGATCCATGCGACTGATCTACACCCCGTCCCACCACCACGAAGTCCAGCTCTCGGCCCAGCCGCTTACCGCCGCCGCCGAGAGCGGAGCCGTGGCCCGCGACCTGGGCTACCTGCCGGCTCGGCAGACCACGCCGCCGCAGGGCCTCCTGCTCGGCTGGCGTCGCTTTCTCGACACGACGCAGACCTCGGGGCCATCGCGTTCGACCACTGCGCCCAGTGCTCGCCGAGCCGCGCCGCTGCGGCCGGTGGCCTAATCGAGACAGCGCAGCACTGCGTGCTGCACGAGATACGAACAGCACGGCAATCACCGTGTGCTGTGTTGCTCTCGGCTTGCACGCGGTGCCGCGCCTCGGCACAAGATACAATCTATGCCCGCATCCAATCAGCCACCACGGAAGGCGGTCAGCTTTCGCCTCCGTACTGAATTGGTGGCGCGCATGCGCCGCCACATCCGGGACTACTCTGGCAAAAACATGTACCTGTCCTTGGCTCCGTTTCTGGAGTCCGCCATCGAGCGCGAAATCGAGCGCACGACTTTGATCGCGACGGGTGCGCTGCCTGCCGACCAGTTAACCGGAACGGTTGAATCGCTGGTCGATCCAGTCGGCAGTCGCCGCACCGCCATCAATTCCCACCAACCTTGTCAGACTAAGATCTGACGCATTTCCTCTCTTTGGAGCCCATCCATGCGCCTGATCACCATTACAACCCTGACCTTGGCCCTATCGGGCTTCGGCTACGCAGCAGAGGCTGCGCCCAGTCCCATTGCTCCGGCCGAATTACAGGTCTTCCTGCCGGTGGTGCTGCCCGCCTTGAAGACGGACGAGCAGGCAGCCCTCAGCAAGGAGATGCAAACTGCCAGCACACTAGAAGCGCTGGCCGCCGTCGTGACCAAGTACGCCATCACGGTGCATTGTCTAGCGACAATTAGGTTTGCCGGTCAGCGACAATTAGATTTGCCGGTTTTGTAAATGTCTTTTGCGGGTAAGCGGCGGCTGTCGGTGCAGTTTTCC
>JAYVSL010000252.1:0-5034 GCA_043775355.1 Planctomycetota bacterium | reverse complement strand
ATCACCGAGCAGGATGTGCGCCATTTATGCAAGCTTTCACGCCTCGCCTTGAGCGATAGCGAGATGCAGCGCATGGCCGGCGAGTTAGAGGCGATTGTCGGCTACGTGCAGCAATTGCAGAGCGTCGACACCACCGGCATTGAGCCGATCGCTAACGTTGCTGGGCTGGTGAACATCACCCGGCCTGACGTTGCTGGAAAGATGCTCGCGCAACGCCAAGTACTGGCCAATGCTCCGGCAAAAAATGATGTCGCGATTTTGGTGCCGAAAGCGGTGGAACGATGAGCCGCTCACCTTCTGCCATTTCCATCGCCGCCAAGGTCAACAGCGGCGTCAGCGCCGTGATCGAAGTCGAAGCTGCGCTCGCGCGGGCCAAGGCTGATACCTGCAACGCCATCATTCGCGTGCACAGCGAACGTGCGCTGGCCACCGCCAAGAGGATCGACGCTCGCATTAAGGCTGGCGAACAACTGCCGCTCGCGGGCGTGCCGGTGGCGCTCAAAGATAATCTGTGCGCTGAGGGTATTGAAACCACGGCGGCATCAAAAATTCTTAAAGGTTATATTGCGCCGTACACCGCCACTGCGGTCGCGCGCTTGGAACAAGCCGGTGCGGTCGTCGTTGCTACGGTCAATATGGATGAATTTGCTTTTGGTTCATCGAATGAAAACAGTACGTATGGCCCGGTAAAAAATCCGGTTGATCCGACGCGTATTCCCGGCGGCAGTTCGGGCGGTAGCGCGGCGTCTGTGGCGGCGGGCATTGTGCCGATTGCGTTGGGTTCTGACACCGGCGGATCGATTCGCCAACCTGCGAGTTTGTGCGGTGTGGTGGGCATGAAACCAACTTACGGCACCGTCAGTCGCTATGGATTAATCGCCTTTGGCTCAAGCCTCGATCAGATCGGCCCGTTCGCCGCCAATGTCGCTGATGCCGCGTTATGCCTGGAAATAATGGCTGGTTGGGATGAACACGATTCCACCAGTGCACGGCGCAGCCACGCTGGATTAGCGCAGGCAGCCAGCGGTACGTCACTCAACTCCTGCAAGGGACTCAAAGTCGGTTACGTTCCTGAACACGCGATTGGTTTGCAAAGCGAAGTGGGCGCGGCGCTCGAACGTGCCAAACAAGCGTTAGCTAAAGCAGGTGCCATTTTAGTGCCGGTGGAAATGCCGCACGAAAAATATGCCATCGCCATTTACTACGTGCTCGCCACGGGCGAAGCCGCGTCAAATCTTTCACGCTTCGATGGCGTGCGCTTTGGCCATCGCACCAATGAACCGCAGAACCTGCTAGAAATGTATGCGAAAAGCCGCGACGAAGGTTTCGGCCGCGAAGCCAAGCGCCGCATCATGCTGGGCACCTACGTACTTTCGACCGGTTATTACGATGCGTATTACAAAAAAGCCATGCAAGTCCGTCGCCTGATGTGCCGCGACTACGAACAAGCCTACGCCAAATGCGACGTCTTGCTTGGCCCAGTCAGCCCGACCACCGCGTTCAAACTCGGTGAAAAACTCAGCGATCCCTTGCAGATGTATCTCTCAGATATTTTCACCATCGCCGCCAATCTTGCCGGCGTACCAGCGATCTCAGTACCCTTCGGCGCTGATGCCAAAGGCCTGCCGATTGGCCTGCAAATCCAAGGGGCACAATTCGCCGACGACGTGGTTCTGCGCGTCGCTCACGGACTGGAACTACTGAACCGGCAGTGAAGTCGAGTCGGAAACAGAGGACTCCATGCGTATCGCCGTACTTGATAGTTTCACTGCTGACCAAGGTGAAGATCGTTGGTCAGCGTTGCGCGAACTCGGTGACGTGCAGTTGTTTCCGCGCACGACACCCGCTGACGTGGTCGAACGTGCGCGCGGTTGTCAGATTATTCTGACCAATAAAGTCGTCATTGATGCCACCGCCATCGCAGCCTTAGCGTCAGACGGCTTACGCTACATTGGTGTCATGGCGACCGGCACCAACGTGGTCGACCTCGCCGCCGCAAAAGCGCATGGCGTGGTGGTGACCAATGTTCCTGGCTATTCCACTGCGTCGGTTGCTCAATTGGTCATGGCTTTGGTGCTGCATTTCACCACCGATGTCGCTGGACATTCCGCGCAGGCCAAAGCGGGCACGTGGGCAGCAGGGCCGGACTTTTGTTTCTTCACCCAACCATTAACTGAGCTCGCCGAAAAAACGCTGGTGATCGTCGGCATGGGCGCGATCGGCAACGCCCTCAGCCGCATCGCCACCGCCTTCGGCATGCGCGTCATCGCCGCCGCCGTTCCCGGTTCACCAACGCCGAATCGCATGGCGCTGAGCGAAGCGCTGCCGCAAGCCGACATCGTCAGCTTGCATTGTCCGCTCACGCCAGCGACCAACGCTCTGGTAAATGCGGCTTTTCTGCACCAACTCAAACGCGGCGCCCTGTTGATCAACACCGGCCGTGGTCCGCTGCTTGATGAAACCGCCGTCGTTCAAGCCTTAGCCAGCGGCCACCTCGGCGGACTGGGCATCGACGTGCTGAGCAAAGAGCCGCCAGCAGCCCACCATCCGTTTCTCGATCGCTCGCAGCCCTGGGCAGCACGCGTCATTGTTACCCCACATATCGCCTGAGGTACGGTCGAAGCACGCACGCGCTTAATCAACGAAGTGACGGCAAACATCAAAGCATTTCGCAACGGACAGGTACGTCATCACGTTGAATGCGTTTAGTCTAAAAAACTAGTCGGAATTCAAACTTCCACCGCCAACTCGCAACGACGCTAAGAATATCAAGAATTTGACTCGAAATCTGGGTGACCAACGACCTTAGCGGTAAATGGTTTCTCTCCTGCGTGTTCTAGAATGAGGTTGCCCACGCGTGAGCCCACCAAGGTTTTGGTGGGCTCACTCGTAATGGCGGAACAACACGGACCACGTGCGAACCGTCGCGTTCATGTCGCAAATGTTTACGCGACAGCAAGGCAGAGCACACCGTTGGATCATCGACGGAAGCCCGCTGATGTCGGCATCCACATAAAACACACATACATCGAAAGCTGTTCTTGATCGCCATGTGGATGTGAGGAACGAAGATAATTGGCGCTTGTGTGTGTATTTTATATAGTACAGTTCTGACGATGACACCGGAGCCGACCCTTCATGTGCAATTCTATCGGACGGAAGCTGGCGCTGAGCCAGTTCGAAGCTGGATCCTGGATCTGACTAATGATGATTGTCGAACTGTCGGCATTGCTTTGAACGAGATTCAATTTCGTTGGCCGATCGGTATGCCGCGAGTACGAAAACTCCAAGCACGTCTGTGGGAGGCTCGCATCATGGTGAAGGACGGCATTGCTCGGGTATTCTTCACGGTCGACGACTTCTACATGGTGCTGCTGCACGGCTTCATTAAGAAATCACAGAAGGCCCCGGCCACAGATCTCGAAACCGCCATCAAGCGCCTCAAAGCTTACGAGAAGGGCAACAAGCCATGACCAAACCCACTAAGCCAACCAAGATCAATCGCCACCTTGGCAGCTCGCTCGACGATCTCTTGTCTGAGCGCGGCATGCTGGAAGAAGTCCGGATCGCCGCGATCAAGCGCGTCATCGCCATGGAAATTGCCGACGAGATGCGTCGTTGCCACATTACCAAAAGCGAGATGGCAAAGCGTATGCACACCAGCCGAGCCATGATCGATCGTGTTCTCGATCCCGAAAAAGAATCAACGCTCAGCAGCATCGCCCAGGCCGCTCGTGCTGTTGGCAAGCGCCTAGAACTCACTTTGGTGTAAGCGCACCAAAGTGGTTCGCACACTGGTCCGTCTCGCTCAATTCAGGAAAATTCAAGCAATTCGTGCTCTACCAATGACTTGGCAAAGCACGATCGATTTGTGGCGGAGAGGAGCCGACGGTATCCGAACCGTCGAACTGGTGGCGCAAGTCGAGGCCAGACCAACGGGTAGAAGCCGCAAGTGGGAGATCCTCGTTGCTCCGCTTCGCCGCTTTAGGCGCTTTAGGCGCTTTAGGCGCTTTAGGGCTGGGGAAGTCGGCGTTCCATTCTCCGAATGATACCTATCATTGGAGACTATCAGCGAGGTAAGCCATGACGAGTCTCAAGGCCGTAAAATCTTCTCGGACAAGAAGCGTAAAAACCTCCGCTCAGCGCGCGAAAGTGTTCTGGACCGGTCGCAGCCAAGCGATTCGCCTGCCCAAGGAATTTCGCTTCACCGGTGATGAAGTGACCATCTACCGTCAAGGAGCACAGATCATTCTTGAGCCAGCGACGGTGGAACGAGACGCCAAAGGCTGGCCGCTCGCATTTTGGCAATTGGCCGGCTCGGCTCCTAAATTTGCGGTGGGAGAGCGTCCGTCCACTCATGAGCGCGCCGACGTGCTCAGCGATCATTAAGCGGTAACCACGATGACGCTCCGGTACTTGCTCGACACCAACATCGTCAGCTTCCACATCCGCAAATCGTCAGCGGCATTGCAGCGCCATCTGAAAGCCGTCTCGGCGGCGCAGGTCGGACTCAGCGTGATCACGGAAATGGAACTGCGTTACGGCCTAGCCCGCAATCCGACCTTGCGCATCGCGCCATTGGTCGAGTCGTTTCTGTCAGGCATCACGATCGTCCCCATCGACTCCGCCGTGGCGAAGGAATATGCCAAAGCCCGGCACCAATTGGATGCGAAGGGTTCCCCGATAGGCCCTTTGGACTTGATGATCGCCGCGCACGCGCTTGCCCTGGGCACCATCCTGATCACCAACAACCTGCGCGAATTCCGCCGCATCGACGGCCTGCGGTGTGAAGACTGGTCGACTTGAGTCGCCGTCTGGCATCGATGTAGTTTCTGGTTCGGACGATAGTCGGCTGCGCGTTTTTCGCAGACGTGGCATAAACCAGTACCCACCAGGTATCTGGTGGGTACTGGTCACGCTTGGCGGATGGTGAGGGATTCGAACCGCGAAGCGGGTACGCCGCTCCGGCGCCGCTGGCCATCTGCATGGCCAGCGGCCCGCGTAGCCCGACCGAGCTTCAAGCGAGGGCGGGGG
>JAYVSL010000251.1:0-48601 GCA_043775355.1 Planctomycetota bacterium | reverse complement strand
TGAAAAGACGCCCCGATCGCTCGTATGCCCGCGTGCCGATGCACCCGTACGCAAGATCAATTACGAGAGAGGGATAGGTTATCGCAACGCCATTGCCTCTCCCCCAGGACTGTATGAACCCTTTACACCAACGCCTCTATGCGACTTACAATCTCCACTATACCCACGTAAATCCTTCTGAAGCATTGTTGTCCAAGATATTTCGTTCCTATACGGCGGAGTTCAGTTCTTTGGTAAACCTGTCTGAAAAAAAATCCTATTTGGACGTCGGTTGCGGTTCAGGCCTTTTATTGGACTGGTTAAGCAAACGTGCTCCAAAAGCATTGATTCATGGACTGGACTCAAGTCGCCCCATGGCAGAAGCTGCAAGAGCCCGCCTAAATGAGTCAGCGCAAATACATGAATGCGACGGAATTGAATTTCTCACTCAACACCAAGATGAGTTTGATGGAATATTTGCGACCGACATCCTCGAACACATGGACGATGATTACTTGGCTCATTTTCTTGATGCAGCACGGCTCGCATTAAAACCTGGGGGCTTTCTTGCGGTCAAAGTCCCAAACATGAGCAATATTTCCTGTTCAGAACTTCGATATCGAGATGCGACTCATCTTCGTGGCTTCACTGAAAAAAGCTTGGTTCAATGTTTCCGCGCCTTTAGCTTTGCTGATTGTTACTGCCAAGGAATTATTCCCGATTCCATTGGCATGCGATTGCGCGTTTTCGTCGAGAAAGTACTTCACCGGGTCATTTTTCGCGTTTGTGGCCACACCGACGTTTCGATATTTACCCGGACAATCACCGCCGTTGGATATCGTGACAGATCACCTCGGCCGAACTACCTCTGACATGCGCGTACGGGTCATTCTTGAAGCGGTTTTTCAGCGCTCGCCCGACGGCGTTATCAGCACGGGCATGCCATTTGATCATGCCTTTTTCACACGTTATTTAGCCGTTTTCTCTGCGGTTGAAGTGATCGCGCGAGTCGAAGACGTGACCATGACGCCCGCTGGTTGGCGTCCGGTGGAAGGAGCTCACGTTCGCGTTCGGCCTCTGCCATTTTATCATGGTCTGTGGGGCTATCTTCGTCAGCGAAGCTCCATCCATTCTGCGCTGAAAGTGGCCATCGCTGGCGACGGTGCGATCATTTTACGAGTTCCATCGCCATTGGCGGGCTGCATCGATGGTCAGTTGGCCGCGCAAAGAATTCCCTATGGCGTTGAGGTTGTTGGCGATCCGTGGGAGGTCTTTGCTCCTGGCGTCATCAAGCACCCGTTACGCCCGCTGTTGCGCCATCATTTTCGTGCACAGCTCCAGCGACAATGCCAACACGCAGCGACGGGTTGCTACGTCACCAATGAGACTTTACAAAAACGTTATCCTCTTCGCCGTGACGCGCTTTCGTACGGCGTCTCGGATGTTGAGTTGAGTGATCAGGCCTTTGTCACCACAGCGCATCATCCTCCTGCACTGGGTCAACCGCTCAAGCTGATCATGGTCGGTTCGCTCGCGCAGCTTTACAAAGCGCCGGATGTGCTGATCGCTGCCGTCGCCGATGGTCGCAAGCGTGGCATGGATATTCGACTCGAACTTCTTGGTGATGGAATGTATCGCGCCGAATTAATGACTTTGGCTCATACGTTGGGGATCAGCGCTGTCGTTCATTTCGCTGGCCACTTGGCCTCTGGCGCTGCCGTTCAAGCACGATTGGACGCCGCCGATCTCTTCGTTCTTCCGTCCCGTACCGAAGGACTTCCGCGTGCGCTCATCGAAGCGATGGCACGCGGGTTACCGTGCCTCGGATCAACTGTCGGAGGCATCCCGGAATTACTTCCGCCCGATGCGCTCGTTCGCCCAGGCGATGCTCTCGCCTTGGCGGATTTGATTTACACTCGCGGCAATGATCGCGCTTGGCTGGAGCAAGCTGCGGTGCGAAATCTTGAATTCGCCCGGCGCTACGCCGAACCTCTGCTGCGTGCACAGCGTCATGCATTTTACCAGACGGTTCGCGATATCACGGCTACGTGAATACCGGGCCGATGAAATGGTCACATACGCTTCAGCTCGAAGTACTTTTCCCTTATTTCTCCTACACGATAAATTCCGTTGGCTTTGTTCCCGCACTAACTCGCCATCTCATGATAAAATTTACCGACAGCTTTCCAAAGCTTGTAACGATCAAATTTTTCAGAAACACTTACTCGCGCCGCTTTACCGTGGGCAACACGAAGCGCTGGGTCAGCTAGATACCGGGCTATAGCCTTGATGAGTGCATGAGCGTCACGAAGAGGAACTAAAAGACCGGTCTTTTCGTCTTCTACGACATCGCCGCATCCTGGTATGCGTGTTGCCACCACCGGCAGTTCCATCGCTGCGGCTTCGAGCAGCACCGTGGGTAGTCCTTCGCGATAACTGGGAAAAACCAGGAGATTCATCGCTGCGTAACAGGCGGTTACCTCGCTGGTAAATGCAATCTGGTAAACGCGTTCGTCGCTAGCCAAAAGGGCGCGCTCTGAGGCTGCGATCGGGTCACCAGTCTCATGATCGCCGACCAACAATAACACTGCGGTTGAAAATCGCTGACGCAATTCACGCCAAGCAAGAATGAGTTCTTCCATGCCTTTATCGCGTACTAAGCGACCGACAAAACCAATCACCATTGCGTCCGGAGAAATTCCAAGACGAGCCCGCAACGCGACTCCCGATTCCACGGTCGTCGCTGTTGGGGAAAATATATTGAGGTCAATGCCATTGGCTGTTCCCGGCCCTAGCACTCGTGTCTTATTTTCCGGACAAAGCCGATATTGTCGAACCAGTGAATGTAGTCCTGGGCCAACACAGACCACGTGAGTTGCCATTGTGCATGAAACTTTTTCAAGAACGAACAACAGCCAGCCCAACAGCCCGTTTACCGTTTCGAAGCGCAACCCATGTATCGTATAAATACGCACTGGAACAGCGCAAAACCATGATGCGAGCATAACCAACAGCCCCGCCTTTGGCGTCCCCGCGTTGACAATCTGAGGTCGCACGCGCCGGAGCACGCCGATAACACGCCACAACGCTCGGAGATCACGCCAGGGTGAAACTCCTCGCTCCATGGGCACCGGATGAAAATTCACGCATTGACTCGCGACAATATCTTCAGCGGGCTGCCCAGGAGAGCAGAGAAAATGCACCTCAAATCCTTGGTCACGCAGCCAAGCGAGCTGGCCTTGGAAGAACAGACCGCTCATCGGGCTAGTCACGGCAATAAGTAAGCGAGGGCGCTCCATCGCGAAGCATCGTCATGAATCATGGTGAGCCCCGCAAGTCCGCATCAAACGGGTTGAGCGGAGCGCACAATCCACCAACATCACCACCGTGGAACCGCACGCCGACCCATCAGCTTTGCAACAACATGCGGTACATTCCTGGGGTAAACGTGGGCTGGATATCCTGGTTGCCGTGGTCGGGCTCGCATTGTTGTGGCCACTCTTCATGGTCACGGCAGTCATCATTCGCGTCTTCCTTGGCAGTCCGATCTTATTTACCCAAAAACGTCCCGGTCTTCATGGACGACCTTTCTTACTGCGTAAATTCCGCACGATGCGCGATGCGGTCGGTGACGACGGGCATTTACTGCCGGATGCCTTGCGCCTGACTCGCCTCGGATGCTTCTTGCGTGCGACGAGTATCGATGAACTGCCTGAACTATGGAACGTGCTTGTCGGTGATATGAGCTTGGTCGGTCCCCGTCCGTGGTTGATGGAATATCTGCCGCATTTCACCGCAGAACAACAGCGGCGGCACCATGTTCGACCCGGCATCACGGGCTGGGCGCAGATCAATGGACGCAACGAGGCGACGTGGGAAGAACGTTTGCGTTTGGATGTATGGTACGTTGATCATTGGAGCTGGTGGTTGGATCTGCGGATTCTGTTGCGGACGGCCTGGATTGTGGTGCGGCGAGAGGGCATCTCGGCCGCTGGTCATGCGACCATGACGCGTTTTGACATTGAACAGAAGCCCGCCTCCAATGAGGTTTTGGCCGCGTCATCTGTAACCATTCCTCCTTCAGCCAACGCCAAGAGCGCATCAGCTAAAGAACCCAGTGACAAATCAGCGCCAAAACCGGGGAATCTTCAGGGAATTTGACAATTCCTGTCAAGAAGGATGGCGACAGATTATTTGCAGGCCGATGCGTGGTTCGTAGTTTTTCCAATAGCACTTGTTGTTCTTGTTGTTCATCCGCTCATAGCTCTGGAGCCTCTCATGTTCGCTCTCATCAATGTCTCGCTGTCGTCACTGTGCAGGTCCCTGTCATTAGGTCTGCTCTTCGTGTTGACGACGCTGCCACTGTTCGCCGCTCAAGCCAAAGTCACCGTCACTTGGCCTCAGCCATCCACGATCACTTATGGCACATCGATCTCCACGCCGGCCACGGCCACGGCGGGTGGAGTCGTCGTCCCAGGGACATTCGTTTACACGCCACCACTCGGCACGATTCCGAACGCCGGGACCACTCGTGCCACCGCCATTTTTACACCTGCCGCCGGTGGTGCTCACATTACCACAAGGAAAAATATTAAAGTAAACCAAGTAACGCTGACGGTCACGAGTCGCGCGAACAAGATCTACCAAGCAGCACTTCCCGTATTGGTCCCCGAGTATTCCGGTTTTGTTCATGGCGATACGCAAGCAACGGTTTTGACCGGAGTTCCGCAACTCAGCACGACTGCCACCGTCAGTAGTCCGGTGGGCAATTACCCTATCACCGTGAAAAAAGGCTCGCTGAAATCGAACACGAATTATAAACTTACCTACGTTACTGGTACGCTGAAAGTTACGCCAGCCACCGCGACTATCATCGTTAATGAACTCAATCATGTCTACGATGGGAATGGCCATAACGTCATCGTTTCGACGACACCGCCCAATCTCATGACCTCGGTGCTCTACGACGGAACGTCGCTTCTTCCGATTGAGGCCGGCACGTATCCGGTCGTGGTCACCATTATTAATAACGCCAATTATGTTGGTTCAACGAACCAGTCGATGGTCATCGCCAAAGCGAGCGCACCAATCATCCTCGGCGATCTCGCCCACACGTATGACCGCAACGCTCACGCTGCGTCGGTGTCGACCATTCCGGCTTCGCTGCCGTACTCGGTGACCTATAACAACAGCGCGGTTCTACCGATAAACGCCGGTACGTACGCGGTAACGGCTACCATCAATGCACCAAACCATCAGGGAAGTGCGAGCGGCTTGCTCATCATCACGCAAGCGACCCAGACCATTACTTTTGCGCCGCTTCATGAGGTGACGTTGGGTGATCTTGACCAACCCGTAACGGCAACCTCAAGCTCTGGCCTGTTGGTTTCCTTCGCCGTTAGCGGCCCGGCAGAAATTCAGAATGGATTCTTGCATATTACGGCTGGCGGAATCGTGACCGTTACTGCCAGCCAAATCGGCGATACCAACTATCTTTCTGCAACCTCGGTGAAACAGACGATAACGGTGAGTAAACCCCTGATCGCCGTCGCCGACATCGGTTACGCGATTGCTGAAGGCGAAGCGGTCACCTTAATCGGGACCGTCAGCAACGTTGGTTCAGCCACGATGAGTTACGTTTGGAGCCAAGTCAGTGGACCCGCCATCGCTTCGTTTGCATTATCAAACCAAACCACGACCACGGCTCGCTTCCCGTTGGCTGGCACTTACGAAGTTGCGCTGTCAGCGATCAACGGACATCTCACGATCAGTGATTCGACCATCGTTACCGTCGTCGCATCGGATGTGAGCCATGATTTGGTGGCACATTATAAATTCGATGAAGTTGACGGCGACAAAGCGCTCGATGCGAGTGGGAAACAACACACTGGCAAACTGTACGGTGCCACCCGCGCCGCAGGAAAAAGCCAAGGTGCTCTGCGCTTTACTGGCACCTCATATGTTTACGTCCAGGGAAACGAAGATCTCGATCTGCCGACGCAAGCGCTCACGCTCGCCGTATGGTTGAAACCCGATCGTAGTCTCGTCGAGATGACGCACCCGTATCCTATGCCGATTTACCGCGCGGATTATGCCACCAGCGTTGGTTATGGCCTGATGGTAACCGTGTCTGAAACTGACCAATTTGGATTACGTCTTCACCACCGTGTGGGCAGCGGCCAGAGTATCGAAATCGCAACGCCTCAATCCTTGGTTGCCAACGCCTGGGTTCACGTCGCTGGCGTCTATGATGGCACGACCATGACCTTGTACCGCAATGGTGCAGCAGTGGCCACGCGCACCACTGGCACCATGACGGTTCGCAATGCTGGCGAAGTGGCAATGTTTCTCGGCCGTGGCTTCGAAGGCCTGATGGATGATGTGCGAATTTACCACCGTGCGCTCAGCAGAACTGACGTGGTTGGTTTGGCTCAAGGCGGTCTTGGTCGCCGGGAACCAGGCGCGAACGCTGGTGTCGACCAAGTCGTCACCTTGCTCGCACCAACCACAACATTAGCGGGAAGCGCCAGCGATGACGCAGGATCAGGTACAACGCTGATTCCCACCTGGACGCAGATCAGTGGGCCAGCACCCGCCACTATCAGCGATAGTCATACGCTGAATCCCAACGTGACTTTCAACGTCACTGGCAGTTATCGTTTTCAATTGAGTGTCAGTGATGGTGTTCTGAGCGGTCGCGATGATATGCGAATCGAAGTTACCGATGGCGCCGTTGATCTTGCCACCGGTTTGGTGCTGCATTATCGCTGCGATGAAGGAAGCGGAACGTTGGTTGCTGACACCAGTGGATTCGCGCAGAACGCTACTTTTTACGGCCTTCCTCAGTGGAGCGACAACGGACAATTTCTTGGCGCGGTCAACCTGAACGGCACCAGTCAGATCATCGCTCCATCACCGGCTCAAATATCGAATCTCACGCGCATGACGCTGTCAGTGTGGATGCGTGGAAATCGTCCTATCGTTGACATGGTCCATTCCTGGCCTTCCGCCCTTTACCATGCCGACTACGCCACCAATCGCGGCTTCGCGCTGATGACCACCGCCACTGACACCAACACCTTCGGCTTCCGCTTACATACCGGAACTGGGCGGCGAGAAGTGACTATGGATGGAGTCCCGAGTGGTGTTTGGGTTCACGTCGTCGCCACCTATGACGGTCAAGTCATGCGACTTTTCCGCGATGGCGTACTGGTTGAAATCAATGCGACCGGTTCCATTCCGCTGCCTGCGTTTGATGCGCGGTTACAAATTGGCATCGGTTACGAAGGCATGTTCGATGACGTCCGCATTTATAATCGCGCGCTGTCGCCAACCGAAGTGCAGTCCTTGCACATAGTGCCGCCGATCGGTGCCAGCGGTTGAGCCAATACATAAAACAGTCTGGCTGAGTCTTGCGCCATGATGGGGCCATTTGATCATGCCGGGATGAACCGCGCACGTACTTCCTCAAATCGTCTTTACGCTGAAAAAGTGAGTGAGAGCGCCCCATGCGCTTGGTGATTATTGGTGCTGGTGGTCACGGCCGCGTTCTGGCTGAGTGCGCGCAGGCCGCTCAGCTTCAGATCTTGGGTTTCATCGATGATAATGCTGCTCTTACCGGAACCACTCAGCTGCAACTTCCGATACTCGGAACCACTTCTGTCCTAGAAAAAAAGCTCGTCCTTGCTGATGGAATTTTGCTGGGCATCGGCAACTGCCACCTTCGGCTCCGTTTACTGCACACTTTTCGCGCCGCTCATTTCAGCCTTCCCACGCTTTTTCATCCGCGGGCTTGGATCAGTCCATCAGCTCACTGCGGCGCGGGTACGGTCGTCATGGCCAACGCCACCGTGCAAACCGGCTGCCATTTAGGTGCTGGCGTTATCATTAATACCAATGCCTCCGTCGATCACGACAGCGTGATTGGTGACGGTGTGCATATTTGTCCAGGGGTACATCTTGCTGGCAGCGTCACCGTCGGCGATGGCACGCTGATCGGAATCGGTGCCAGCGTCATTCCAGGCATTCGGATTGGTAAAGGATGCGTGGTCGCTGCTGGCGCCGTGGTCATCCGTGATGTACCTGATGGTCAGCGAGTTGCTGGCGTCCCCGCGCGACCGCTGGCGAAACAGGAATCACCATGACTCACGATCCGAAATCACGAGTCTATCTTTCAGCTCCGCATCTGGGAACTGACGAAATTATTCTGGTGCAAGAAGCGTTCGCCAACAATTGGGTATCGCCGTTGGGGCCTCATGTCGATGCCTTCGAACAAGAAATGGCGGCGCGTCATGGCGTCGCAGCAGCAGTCGCATTATCGAGCGGCACGGCTGCCCTCCATTTGGCGCTGATTGGTCAGGGTGTTGGTCGCGGCGATACCGTGTGGTGCGCATCGCTCACGTTCTGCGGCAGCGCCAATCCCATCGCCTATGTCGGCGCAACCCCGGTATTCGTCGATTGTGAGCGCCAAAGCTGGAACATTGATCCCGCTTTAGTCGCCCAAGGACTCGACGATGCCGCGCGAGCCGGACGTCTGCCCAAAGCCATCATCAGCGTCGATCTGTACGGACAGAGCGCCGACTACGAACCGTTGATTGCGGCCTGCGATCGGCACGGCGTGGCGCTTATCGAAGATGCGGCTGAAGCTTTAGGTGCAACTTATCGCGGGCGACCCGCCGGCGTCTTTGGCCGTTGCGGTATTTTATCATTTAATGGCAATAAAATTATTACCACGTCCGGTGGCGGTATGTTGTTGTCGAACGACAAACGTTTGTGCGATGAAGCACGTTTCCTCGCCACGCAAGCACGCGATCCAGGCCCGCACTACCAACACTCTCGCATCGGCTACAATTACCGCCTGAGCAATGTGTGCGCTGGCATTGGCCGAGGCCAATTGCGCGTGCTTGATCAGCGCGTGAACGCCAGACGCCAGGTGGCAAAGCGTTACCAGCAGCTGTTAGCTGACGTACCGGGGCTATCCTTCGCACCGGATTTGGATCACCTCCCAGGCACCCGCTGCACGCGCTGGCTCAGCGTCATTCAGCTCGACCCGCGCACCGCACGCGCCACGCCAGAACAACTGCGCGTCGCGATGGAAAGTGAAAACATCGAAGCGCGCCACGTATGGAAACCCATGCACCTCCAGCCGGTGTTCACAGGCTGTTCCGCGCTTGGCGGAGCCGTTGCCGAAGAATTATTTGCGCGCGGTCTGTGTCTGCCGTCAAGTTCGTCGCTGAGCGAAGCTGATCAGGATCGCGTGATTGCCGTTCTCAAGAAACATCTTGTCGGGTAAGCGCATAAGTTCTTCGTTAACCCAAGACCACAGCGCGAAAGAACGTCACCGCCAAAGCGCTACGGGAAAACGCGCGCGTAAAAAACTATAAAATGGCACGAGCCCGTGAAACGATGGAGCCAAAAAAAGTCTTGCGCTTCTTCTGTCCGATCAGGGCGTATTCTGGTTCATTCCCATCAAGTACCGCGCGGCAATCGTGCTCAATTTCAGACGCATCTTTATAACGTTTGTCAGGATCACGCGCCATTGCTCGACGAACAATCGTAGCGAGATGTTTATTGACGTTCGGTTTCAGAAAACGTGCAGTCGGCGACTTCGTGGCTTCGCGAACCAGCTGAATGGTGTCTTCTGGCGTACTTCCGGCGAATGGCGGATGGCCGGTTATGGCGAAGAACATAGTCGCGCCCAAAGCATAGATATCCGTCCGCTGATCGAGCTGAGCACCGCTGATTTGCTCAGGCGCTAAATAGGATGGCGTGCCAGCGATCGTCGTTCCGTTGGGAAGTTCACCCACAGGCACGGCGAGACCAAAGTCGGTCAGACGAGGCATGCCGTTCGATTTTTCCAACAAGACATTGGCTGGTTTGATGTCGCGATTCACAAAACCCGCGAGATGAACCGCATGTACGCCTGCTGCCAGATCACGCATCATCGGTAATGCCGCTTCATCGCTGAGCGGCCCATAGTTCGTAACGCGTGTTCCAAGATCGCCGCCGCCAACCAGGCGCATGGCCATATAGGGACACTGGCCAACCAAACCTGCGTCGAAGAGCGTAATCACATGGGGATGATCAATCGCGCCAAGCACTCGGGCCTCGTGCATGAAAGTATCGATTAATTCTGGGCTGTAGCCATTTCGCGCGGCGTATTTTGGACTGACGATCTTGAGGGCAACTTTACGCCCAATGACCTTATGTTCCGCTTCCAGAATGATGCCCATCCCGCCTTCAGCGAGGATGTGATAAAACGTGTAATCACCAAACGATTGACCAATGCGCTGGATGGCCTGTCGGGTATTGGAAGAATCGTTCATGAGTCGTGGCATCCCAGCAGTGGGTCGAGGGGGCAGGAAAACAGCGCGCGTGGTCCTCAATACCAGACAACTGGCTGATTGTGCCGTTACGTCTGATGAGGGTCAAGCTATGCTGAATGATTTACGGACGGTTGCAAGCGATGCGCCTCTGAAAAGAATGTGTCGTAGAACCGTTTGCGACATTCTTCATGCAATTTTACCGAAATATGCGCTTTGAAGTTGATGTGTCTGACAAACCCTTTGCGGCATCATCGTTCACACCAAAATCAAAATAATTCGCCGCGTTGTGGTAACAGACATTCGCCACCAGGTCGCCCATCATTTTTTCATCACGCGGCAACAACCCAGACTCCATCTCATCACCTAAGAGATTACATAAAACGCGGCGAAAATACTCGTGACGAGTGTACGACAGCAGCGAACGCGAATCGGTTAACATGCCGACAAAATGTGACAACAGACCAAGGTTGGACAGCGCGTTGAGCTGCTGCTCCATGCCATCCTTCTGATCAAGAAACCACCAGCCGCTGCCGTACTGAATCTTTCCGGCAATGCTGCCGTCCTGGAAATTTCCGATCATCGTCCCTAAGGCGTAATTATCCTTCGGGTTGAGATTATAGAGAATGGTCTTGGCTAAGCGGTTGTCGGTATCAAGGCGATCAAGGAACTTCGCCAGCGGTTGGATAAAGCTGGCGTCACTCATCGAATCGGCTCCGGCATCGGGGCCGAAAGCACGAAACATGCGCGTACTATTGTTACGAATCGGCCCAAGGTGAAATTGTTGGACCCAGCCTTTGGCGTGATCCATCACTGCGCCTTCATACAGCATCGCTGAACGAAAACGTTCTTGTTCATCGGCGTCCAGCGCAGCGCCACCGCGAATTTTCACAAAGCTGGAGCGAATCTGTCGCTCGGTGTACTCAACCGCGGGCACGGTTTCGATGCCGTGATCCGACAGTCGGCAACCGTTCGCGTGGAAAAAATCATGCCGTTGACGCAGCGCCGTCAGATAGCTGTCAAAGTCACGAATGGTGGTGTTACTGACGGCGGCTAAACGATCGACCCAAGCGTTAAAACGCGTAGGAGAATCAACCATCAGTGCTCGATCAGGTCGCCAAGTCGGCCGCATCTGAATCTCGAAACCACTCTTTTTCGTGGCAATATGGTGCTCCAACGAATCGATCGGATCATCGGTGGTACATACGACTTTCACTTTCATCTGCCGCATGATGCCGCGAGCCGAAAACTCGGGTCGCGCAAGTTTGGCCTTGGCCTCATCCCAAATGGATTTGGCGGTGGTTGGATTGAGTAAGCGATCACTGATACCAAATGGCCGTTTCAATTCCAAATGCGTCCAATGGTACAAGGGATTGCGCAAGCACATCGGCACCGTCGCCGCCCAGGCCTGAAATTTTTCCCACTCATTCGCGTCGCCGGTAATCAACCGCTCAGCCACGCCATTCCACCGCATGGCGCGCCATTTATAGTGATCGCCAGCGAGCCAGAGCGAGGTGAGATTCGCAAAGCTCGTGTCTTCCGCGACTTGCTCGGGCGGCAAATGACAGTGATAGTCAATGATCGACTGCGGCTCCGCGTAATCGTGATACAACGCTTGTGCCCATTTTGTACGTAACAAGAAATCGCGCGTGATGAAAACATCCGGCGTGGAAAGGGAAGTTGAGCGAGTTGAGCGCTTGGCAGCCACAGAGAATCCTTTGCGATACGCACCTTGGGTGAGACCCCAGCATCCACACCGACCACCGACGACAAGTCGTTGAGATCGATAAAAATCTGCTCGCAGTGCATCTGATCACCAGTGATACGACAGCAAACCCGCGAGAGTGCTCCCATTCCGACCTCCCGCATCCCATCGCCCAAGTCGCGACCTCGCCGCGCTCGCCGCCGTCGCCGTGCGGTTGCGTGTTCCAACAGCCCCCCCTAGAGTCCCGCCCAACCTGGAGAGCCGGTCATGTCTGATCCTACCCCCGCTAAGGGTATCAACGTCGATACTAAAGCCGACAAACTCAAGCCAGACCAGGCGCCTGCGATTGGCGATCAGCCAATGGAAGATTGGAAACCAGAGCCGCGCCAATGGACCTGGAAAGATTTGTTCACCGCGCCGATGTTGGCGTTCAAACCCAAGTGCATGCTGATTTCAGCGCTGACGCTAACTGCTATCACCGCATGGATGTGGTTGTGCGACACCAAGATTATCGACCAAAGTAACAGCCTCATACTGACCAGTATTCTGACGTGGGTTCAATATACCGTCGCCCTTATTCTGTTCAGTCTCGGCGGCAGCTTAGTCGCGGTATTTTTGAAGGCCGATCTGTTGGACGATGAGTTTCTTTCCTTCAGCGAAGCCGTGAGCCAGTACAAAACCCGCATCGTTCCCGCCGTCATGGTCCCCTTATTCATGATGGGCATGCTCGCGGGCATCTATCTTGCGCTGGTCTATTTACCGGTGCTGGCAAGTTCGATTCCGTATGTCGGCCCGGCCTGTTATGCGTTGCTCTATCCGTTGGTTTACCTGTTCTCCTTGTTCGTCGTGTTGTTCGGTATCGCGGTATGGCTCAGCGTCTTCGTTTTCCCAGCGATCATCGCGATCCGCAAACACGGCTGGTTTGACAACGTGGTCGACACCATCGAAGCCGTCGGCACCAAGCCGCACGTGTTGTTTGGCAGCTTACTGCTGTCACTGCTGATGATGACCGTTGCTGGTTACATTGGCACATCCGGCATCGACCAACTAAAAAGCCAGGCCAAATACTTACCTGACAATATGAGATCCGGATTCAATGATACCGAAGGACGTGCCAGCGATTTCGCCGCCAGGGACATGAAATATCTGGTGAATAGCCACCTGGTACGCCACTTACCGAACGTGATTGGTGATAAAATGATGCTGTCTGGCGAAAGCAGCGGCGTCTATAACAGCGGTAAGAATAGCTTCTATCAATACGGAACCGGCCCCGTCGCTGGCGTATGGCAGGCGCTCATCCTTGCGCTCATCCTTGGCTACATCGCCAACCTCTTCGTCGCGGGCGGCATGCTGACCTATTTAGTGGTGCGTGAAGATGATTACTGGGATGACGAAGATCTGGAAGACCTCGACAAGCTGGCGAAAGAATTGGAAGAAGAGGCCAAACGCGACCAAGGTGTGACGTCGGTTGAAGCAGCTAAGCCCGGAGACACCGCAAAGGCGCCTGAGGCAGCTAAACCGCCCGAGCCGCCGGCGCCAACGGATCCGGCCAAGGCCTAAAACACTTCGCCCACCGCATCTGCGGTGGGCGTTTTTTTTGAGTCACTCTCACGATGCTATCGCGCAGTGGGCTTGCTGAATAATCCAAAGCGGCCTCACCAAAACCGGACAACACTCATGCCATTCGAATACAAAACGATCATCTTGAAAGCCAAGCCTAAGGGTTTTTTTTCAAAAGAAGTACCCGACGAATGCATGCAGGAAATTGACGCGGCCCTCAATCTCCTTGGCCATGATGGATGGGAGCTCGTCGCTGTGTTTCCATTTACCAACGGAGGAAGCCCTGCCGCTATCGAACAAGCCATTCACTACTTCAAACGTAAGATTCCATGATCTGCTGTTTAGCCACGATTGCGGCTCACCATCGCTCACGATAATCCATCACCAAATTCCACATCGCTAAACCAAGCGGCAAGACGTTCTGAACAAGCGGTTGCCAAACGGCGTTTGCCGCGAAATCGTCGTCGGATGTAGGACTAAGCCTATTCTCGCGTCCCAGCGGGACGCCATGAAAATAGCCCGGCACTTTCAGTGCCGGGAATAGCGTTGGCAATGATCATAGTCCCGGAGGGACGGCTGAAACCGCTGGCGTTTCAACCGTCCCTCCGGGACTGATCATAAACACGCGCTGGTCCCGACACTGAAGTGCCGGGCTATTTTCAGGCTGCCCCTCCAGGGCGCGGACAACATTCGCCCCATGTCATGCGAGGCTACGGACCACTGGCTTTGTGCACCACATCGCAGCACGATCCTTGAGTTCGTAGTCCGTAGCCTGTGGCCTGTCGTCTATCTTGTCGCTTCTTCCCTGCCGTAGCTCTCGGATTATTCGCGCGTCTTGGGCATCGAATAATCCAGAGCGCCAACGCGTTCCACCATTTGCACGAATTCCCGACGATATCCTTGCGGATCTTGGCCTACCGCGCCGTGCGCCAAATCGCGGATGCTGCGCCAATCGAGCGCCATCACTTCCGTGCCACGTAGGCGCATGGCAAAGGCGGCCACTGCGCTAGCAAAGCGTTGATCTTCGCTTGGTGTTCCGCGCACTTGGCTGTCGGTGACGACGCCTTGAACTAGGCGACTGGTGTTGCTGTCGGGTGCTTTATAGCGCAATTTGACCGTCAATAATTCATCGCCGTGAACCGTGGGCGCCACTGCTGCTGGCTGCTCAGCTTGATAGCGCAGCGCTTCTTCGCCAACCAAGACCGTCGCAGGAACTAACTCGTACAATATGGTGACCAAGTGTCCGGCTCCGATTTCACCGGCGTCTTTGCGGTCGTCGTTGAAATCGCGCGCAGCTAGCTGGCGCTTTTCATAACCAAGCTGGCGCCAAGCGCCGACGCGTGCGGGGTTGAACTCCACCTGTGCTTTGACGTCCTTGGCGATGGTCACCAAGGTGCCACTCATTTGCTCGACCAACACCTTGCGCGCTTCGGCGCTAGTATCGATGTAATGATAATTGCCGTTCGCCTTGTCAGCGAGCAACTCCATGGTCGCATCTTTTAAGTTATCATCGCCAACCCCCAGCACGGTGAGGAAAATACCCTGCTTGGCCTGCGTCTGCACCATCCTGACTAATTCATCACGATTGGTGACGCCGACATTGAAATCGCCATCGGTGCACAGAATCACCCGATTCACACCGCCACGGACGAAACCAGCCTTGGCGGCATCGTAGGCCAGTTGAATGCCCGACCCGCCGTTGGTCGAGCCATTCGCGGACAAGCGATCCACCGCTTTGAGAATCGTGCGAACATCTGCACCGCTGGTTGCGGGCAACACCACGCTAGCAGAACCGGCATAGGTGACGATGCTGACTTTATCTTCTTTCGTCAGGCTATTGGCCAACAGCGTCAATCCGGTTTTGATCAACGGCAGACGATTATCCGGCTGCATGGATCCCGATACATCGACCAGGAATACCAAATTGAGCGGCTGACGCGTGGCTTCGCTGACCGCCTTGCCACGCACCGCAATGCGCGCCAAACGATGAGCCGGTTCCCACGGACATGGCGCGACTTCAACGGTGACACCAAAGGCTTCACCATCTTGCGGCGCAGGAATCGTATAGGGAAAGTAGTTTACGAATTCTTCGACCCGCACCGCATCACGTGGTGGCAAACGTCCGGCATCAATCATCCGACGCACATTGCCATACGACGCGGTGTCCACATCGAGTCCGAACGTCGACAGCGGTTCGCTGCGGGAAGCACGGAAAATATGGTCCAGACGTTGATTGTAGGCTTCGCCACCAACGGTGGTGGGCGGTACGGCAGGAGTTTCTTCGCGTGCTGGTTGAAGCTGAAATTCAGGCGCGCGGTTCACTGGGGCAATATGGGTTTTTTCGTTATTCGAATCTCTGGCTAAATACCCAAAAGTAAGCACCGGAGCCGACTTAGCGGCAGCCGGGGGAGATGACGGAGTCGCTGTTTTTCCCGCTGAAGCAGCATCCGCTGCCGCGCCACTGCGGACACCACGACCGATAGCCAAAAGCGCCCCCGTTGAACCTAGTTCACTCTCCTTCGCTGCGTCATTCTGGGCTACGATTGGCGAGGACGCTTCCCGATCATCCGCATCTAAGGCGAGAGCATCGCTCTTTACTTTGGCTTTATCGGCAATTTTCGCAGGCGCCGTTGCCGCCGCTACCGTGACCGGAGGCGGTATGGCTTTCCTGTCCGTGGGTTTCTTTTCTTCACGTGTTGTCAGCGCATCCGTTGCCTCAGTATATTCTTTTTCGATCTGACTGAGAGTCGGTTGACCAGGTTTTTTAGTCGAATTTTGAAGCGAGAATCGCGCAGCATCCTTATCTGCACGAGCCAAAAGCGGTGCCGCAGGAACCGCTACAGGCAACGTTGCCGCTGACGGCGTGGCGGTCGTTACTGCTGGGGCAAAAGACGCTGCCTTTGGTTCTGCATCGGTCTTTGACAACGACTTCATTGCCAAACGTTCCGGCGCACGCTCCACCAACGTGCCCGCTGGCATCATCACCATCAACGCAATCGACGCGGCCGCAGCGGTGATCACGCTCCATCCGATAACGCGCCACGCACGCGGCGTGGCGGCGCGCACAATCGCTGCGCGCTGTGGCCGAGTCAGCGTTGGCGTACTGCCAAGTTCTTTGCTTAATTCTGCCGACAGATTACCCGATAACGCGCGGATCAATTCCACCTCGGCGCGCAATTCGGGACGGTTGGCCAGTTCACTTTCCATCATCGCGCGTTCACTGGCCGGTAATTCGCCAAGTGCGTAGGCGGTCAGACGTGGATCATCGTGGGTGAGGTTGCTCATGATGGGACTCCCTGATGGGCGGTCACGCCA
Source organism: Planctomycetota bacterium (assembly GCA_043775355.1). Lineage (GTDB taxonomy): Bacteria > Planctomycetota > UBA11346 > UBA11346 > UBA11346 > BOG-1363. The sequence continues at coordinate 31,720 of JAYVSL010000251.1, read as the reverse complement.
AGGCGTTCGCGCAGGGTTTTAATGCCGATGTGAATAAGGTAACCAACATTGGTTTCTGACAACCCGGTCACGCCACTAATTTGCCGGTATGAAAGATCTTGCTGAAATTTCAGGCGAATGCAGTCCTGCTGATTGCGCGGCAAAGACGCCAGCGCACCGAGCAATCCGCTGCTGGCCTCCTGCGCTTCCAGGCGAGCAGAGGGCGCTGTGGCGGTGGCGACCTCTTCAGTGAGATGATCCGCGATAGATTCCATAGGTCGCTCCTTGCGCAGGTGATCGATCGCGCAGTGACGAACCACCGTAAACAACCATTCAGCGAGGTGGCTTTCGACATCCACACGGGGCTGCCGGCAGAGACGCAAAAATGCGTCTTGTACCACATCACGAGCTTCGTCGTCATCGCCAAGAATCCGCCGCGCGTATGCGATCAGCGGTCGTTCCCAGCGTGCGACACAAGCCTCAATCCAGGCTGCGTCTTTGGTCATGCGTGCGCTTTCCTCTTGGACACGGACAAGGCAACGATTTCTTAGGGGGAAGTTTTCGACTCCGCTTTCGACTCACCTTTCGTTCAACATCCACTCACCATCGGAGGAGTTTTTTCAGGCCCTGACTCCTTCAATGACACCACCATGCACCAGCGTCGGGATGATCTCGGCGCTCGGAACTAAGCCCGCTTTTTGCAACATAACTCGGTATTCTGCCGCGCTGTAATTCCGGCCTTCGGTCAACACAAACAACATTGCCGAAAATAACGCCACTGGCAGCGGGCCATCCAATGCATCGGTCAACAATGCGTCGTGAATCAACAGACGCCCGCCTTGCGGCAAGGCCGCCGCCAGACGCGCCAAAAGCACGTGACATTCCGGCACATCCCAATCATGCAGGACATTCGACACTAACATCGCATCTGCCGCAGGCACAGGATCGGTAAACATATTCCCTGGGATCAGCGTGGTGCGCTCGCTGACTCCATGCGCGATAGCGAGTTCGTGCGCCACTTTTAATACTTCTGGGCGATCCCAGATGATGAGTTTGAGCTTCAGATTGCGTTGCAAACAGGCGATGCCGTAAAGCCCAGTTCCTCCGCCAACGTCCAGCAGCGTATCGACCCCGTCGAAACGCACGCGCGCCGCCAATACCGGAGCAACGTTGCGCGCGCGGCCCGATAGCGCGAGCGTCAGCCGTCGCGCGGAAGCTTCTTGATCCATCGCTGAATCCATGCCGTCTTTATAAATAAATGCCGCTCCGCCACCGTCGGCTGCAAATCCCTGCGGTTTATTCGCACGTAATCGTTCGACCATCGCCATGACCCCAGCCGTATCTGCGGTCAGTCCCAAATAATCATCGACCGCAAAGGGCCCGCCAGAAACCAGGTGTTCGCTGGCTATCGCCGTTAGCCCAATGCGTCCGTGTTGTTCGATCAAAAGCCCCATCGCCTTCAGTGCGGTGAACAACACCATCGCCGGACGTTCGCCCAAACCGATTTCTGCGCGTAACGCCGTGAACGCTTTTGCTCCTTGAGCAAGTCGGTCGAAAATTTTTAAGTGCGTACTTGCGCCGACCAATAATTCGGTGGCTAGGTGACTGCGATGCAGATCAAAAATTGGCGTAGGGTCCGTGAGCGGTTGGGTCAGTTGGATCGTCATGGTGCCAGGGTTCTAGGGCGCCACCTAACCATGGGAATCACCTGCGTGAGCGATCTATGACTTTACCTACCACGATGGTCGATCTACCGTCGCCCATATGATTCCATCATCGACATCGTCTGACTGTTCTTGCCGTTTGCCCTGGGCAGCGGCGACCTTCGCTATGCTGCTCGCCATGATTGCGCTGGTCATGCTCATCAATCGAAAGAATCCACCGGCTCACCTGAGCGAACCATCAACCGGCCACAGCGCATCACCCGTCGTCGATGATCGACTCGCGGCTCTCGAAACTCTCGCAACTCTCGCAACTACGCAGCATGATCTGGCGGAAGCCAAGCGCGTGCTCAACGATGCGCAGTCCGGATTAGCTGAGCGCGATCGTGAAATTGCTGCCGCTAATGACGAGCTACGGAGCTTGCGCCAAGCCCTGGCGGAATGCCGCGCCAAGGCGATTGAAAGCCCGGCGAAGGCGCCCTGAGCTGTCGCCTAACGATGACATCACATCCGACTTTTCCCCGGCTTGAGGCGCAACTGCCTGCGCTGCAAGTGTGGCATCATGCAGGATTACTAGGCAGCAACTTGCGGTCATCGAAGTACACGTATCCCAGTCCGCTTACCGGTTTCTACACCGGTCAATGATCCAGGGCGTTGCACCTTGCGTGTGCCATCGACGCCAGACATTTGCGCCCTTCCGTTTTCAGGCCGTCACCGGCACTGGGAAACTTTCACTGTCTGGTCCGATCATACACGGTTCCAGGTACTTACGGTACACCGCCCATGAACGCACCGCTCGCGCCAGTCTCTGAAGAACCCGTCGCTGCCGCAGTCAGCACGCCTGCACTTGCGCAGCCGTCGCTGATACGCCGCATGCTGCGGACCATGCGGCTGTGGGTCGACAGCCACTCAAGTTTGCAAAGCGAAGCTGACGCTCAGACACCACAGAAAGTCGATTGGTTCCGACTGATCCCTTTTATGGGTATCCACTTTGCCTGCTTCGCCGTGATCTGGGTCGGCTGGAGTTGGCCAGCCGTGATCTTGGCCGTCGTGTTGTACGTCGCGCGGATGTTCGCCATCACTGGTTTTTACCATCGTTACTTTTCACATCGTTCGTTCAGCACCAGCCGCATCATGCAATTCTTGATGGCTGCCGCTGGTAATAGTTCGGTGCAACGCGGCCCATTGTGGTGGGCCGCCCACCACCGCCATCACCATCGCACCAGCGATCAGCCCGAAGATCATCACAGTCCCAGACAACAAGGTTTTTGGTGGTCACATGTGGGGTGGGTCAGCTCCAAGGCCAACTTCCGTACCAATATGAAATTAGTGCCCGATCTTGCCAAATTTCCCGAACTCGTCTTCCTTGATCGCTTCGATACCACGATTCCATTTTTGCTGGCCATGGGCTGTTTGGGTCTTGGCTGGGGCCTCAATGTTATGTGGCCAGAACTGGGAACTGGCGCGGTCCAAATGTTCATCTGGGGTTTTTGCATCTCCACCGTAGCCGTGGCTCATGGTACGTTCACCGTCAATTCACTGACGCATTTGATCGGCAAACAAGTGTACCCATCGAAAGATGACAGCCGCAACAGCCTGATCATCGCGCTGATTACTTTGGGCGAAGGTTGGCATAATAATCACCACTATTACCAGTCGTCCGTTCGTCAGGGCTTTCGTTGGTGGCAAATCGACATCACGTATTATTTGCTGTGGACGATGTCCTGCGTTGGATTGGTATGGGATATGAAACCCGTGCCACAGAAAGTCATCGCCGCCGCTGGCAAATTGAACGCGCCCGCCGCTGCGGAATAACTGAAATAAACTTAGCAGCTCTGTAATAACCATAACTACTCAAGTAATTTCATGAAATGTCCGAAATGTAGCCGTGAAGTTGTTAATAGAAGAAAGAAAAACTGTGAATTCTGTAATCACCTTTTACCGGTAAACATGGTGTTTACAGATGATCAAAAAAGAAAACTTGAGCAAATGAATGACTCTGAACGGAAAAAATACAGGGAATGGAACGAGACTATGGACAATACCACTAACAAAGACGGTGGAACGGGCGGATTTGACGGATTCTAACAGCGCTGCTAACCAGTCGGTGAAAGGGAGCGGAATGACGTTGGTTCTGGTTCTATTGTGTATTATTTCCGCCCCTTTGCCTTTCTGTTATGCCGACGCTGGATCAGCCATCATCGAATGGCTAATGCCGCTGGAAGCTGATGCAGCAGACCTGTGGAACAGCACCGGATTATCGTGATTCAAACCGCACTTCTGCGGCACCGTCACACTTATGACCATCATCTATCTCGCGTTCAATGCCCTGCTGTACACCGCGTTTGCGCTGTGGTGCGCCATCGCTCCACGGCCGACTTCAGCATTTCTTGGACTGACGCCGGCGAATCCCGGCGGCGAATCTGAATACCTTGCGGTGTACGGCGGTTTACAAGCTGGGCTCGCGGCATTCTATGCCCTGGCGGTCTTTGTCCCCGACCATCGCAAATCGGCGATGTTACTCTCACTGGCGATCTATGGTGGAATCGTTGTGCTGCGCACGATCGCTGGCATGCGCCTAGGATTTGCCGAACTCGGTAACGCTCGTTTTGCTTACGGATTAGAAATCGTACTGCTGATCGTCGCGCTGGTATTGGTGGTGCGCGGCGTGCGCTAGTAGCAGCGACCATCTGCCGCCGTTAATCCCAAAGGCTTGCTGCTTCGGCGGAGTGTCCTTCATGTGAACACGTCAACGATCGTGTGGTCAACATGTACTTTGTTCATCGCTCATATGAGCGTTTTCGGTTGCCAATGTCTTGCTCCGAGACAGATACTACAAACCCGAATGTACAGCACATGCAAACGGAGGTATTCCGTGGGTAGATATCGACTGCTACTGAGGCCATCACCGTGAAGCTGACCATTTGCTTACTCATATCATTGCCCTGCCTGGTGTGGTCGGCCGAGCATAAATTGAATTTCAATCAGGATATCCGCCCGATTCTGTCAGAGAATTGTTTTTCCTGCCATGGGCCTGCGGTGAAGGAGGCCAAAGGTAAACTGCAAATTCACACCTTGGCTGCGGCGACGGCGCCACTTGGCAAGGCGAAAGACCGACAGGCCATTGTTCCTGGTAAGCGCTCCCAAAGTGAAGTGTGGGCGCGTATTAATACCACCGACAAAGATGATCGGATGCCGCCGCTTGATTCGCATCATGAATTGAAGCCAGCCGAAATAGCGCGGATCGGTCAGTGGATTGATGAAGGCGCTGTCTACGAAGGACACTGGGCTTTTCAGCCCATCGCTCATACGACGGTCGCGGGTGCGACCGTCGACTCCTACATTAAGGCGAAGTTGACTGACGTCGGTTTGAAGCTGTCGCCATCCGCCGACAAACTCACTTTGTTGCGGCGCTTGTCTCAGGACTTGACTGGGCTGCCGCCGACTCCCGCACAAATTGCTGCGTGGAATGCTGATACTTCGGCCAATGCCTATGAGCGACTGGTCGATCAGTTGCTGGCATCGCCAGCTGCGGCTGAACGGTTGACGGTCGATTGGCTCGATGGAGCACGCTACGCTGATACCAATGGATACTCGATCGACGACCACCGCGATATGTGGGTGTGGCGTGACTGGGTTATTAACGCCTTTCAGACCAATCAGCCGTTTAATCAATTCATCGTTGAGCAAATCGCAGGCGATCTGCTGCCCCAAGCAACGGAGCAACAGAAAGTCGCCACCGGCTTTTTGCGCAACAGCATGAACACGCACGAAGGCGGTACCATTCCTGAGGAATACCGCGTCACCTACACCGCCGACAAAGTCGACACGGTAGCGACGGTGTTCATGGGCCTGACGATGAAGTGTGCCCAGTGCCACGATCATAAATACGACCCGTTATCGCAGAAGGAATATTACCAATTTTTCGCTTTCTTTAATTCGACGACCGAACCAGGTGAAGGTGCGACTAATGCGAATACCGGTCCACTCATTGAAGCCGGTTCAGCGATTTGTTCGGTCGAACGGGTGCAGAGTGATGTAGCGCATCGCATGTCTGAATTACAACGGTTACATAATCAGCCGCCAACCACTTTGGCCGCAGCACGCGATGCCTGGGAGGCGTTAACGTTACCAACGTTAACGCCTCCGAAACCGGACCACTTACCGGTCGCCGAGGCTCATGCGAAGCCTGCGCTGACACTGTTTGCAAAAGAACCGCCCAAATGGATTTGGGCCGCTCAAGATAAAACGGCCGAGTCCGTAGAATTTCGCCGCGTATTCACCGTCGATGCGCTTCCGGCTGAAGCGCTCTTGTGGTGGTCATGTGACGATGCGGCAACCGTTGTGCTCAACGATCAAAAGATTGGTGAGACAACCAATTGGCAAGAACCGAAAAGTTTCCCCGTGGTCGTTCAGAAAGGCCGCAACGTTTTCACTGTCCACGGCACCAATGGGGCGGGCAGCCCAGCTGGATTATTGCTGAGTTTGGCGATGCGTGAAACGGACGGCAAGATAACGTACGTCGCCACAGACATTCAGTGGGAAGCGAAAATTGCTGGTACGGAAGAATGGCAGCCCGCTGCCGTGATCGGTAAACACGGCGATAGTCCGTGGGGCGTTCTTTATGATGAAAAGTCTAAGACACCCGCGGTAGCCAAGTCGATTCCACTCTATCCGTTGTTAACAACGGCTCCGGAGAAACGCACCGCTCAGCAATGGCGTGCAATCAACGACGAATTCGCCAAGAAGGATGCGGCGTTTAAAATTTTCATTACCCAGCTGAATCTTGAAGAAAAAGTGCTCAAGAAAACTGCTGAAACTGGGCGCTCGACGGTGATGGTGATGAATTACAAGCCGCGAGCGACATTCATTCTGAATCGCGGTGCGTACGATCAGCCAGGTGAAGCGGTATCCGAGGGCGTGCCTACTGTATTGCCGCCGCTTTCAGAAACCGCTGCAGGCGCCGCCAGAAATCGACTCGATCTTGCGCAGTGGCTGGTCAATCCTGCGCATCCGCTGACTGCACGCGTGATGGTGAATCGTTATTGGCAAATGCTCTTCGGCATGGGCCTGGTCAAGACCGCTGAAAATTTTGGTTCGCAGGGCGACTATCCGAGTCATCCGCAGTTGCTCGACTGGTTAGCAGCTGACCTCGTTGGCAACGGCTGGAATCTGCGACGAATGCTCAAGTTAATGGTCATGTCTGAGGTTTATCGACAGTCGTCAGTAACGACGCCGGCATTGCTTGAGACGGATCCCTATAATCAGTTATTGGCGAGGGCGCCACGTTTCCGACTGTCGGCGGAATTCGTTCGCGACAGCGCGCTGGCAGCGGGTGGATTATTGTCGACCGACTTGGGTGGCCCAAGTGTGTATCCATATCAGCCTGATGGGCTGTGGGAGGGCATAAGCCACTACGGGTATCCGCAAGGATTCACCGCGCAAAAATATTTACCCGGAACAGGACGTGGGCTATATCGGCGCAGTATGTACACGGTTTGGAAGCGCACCTTGCCGCCACCAAGCATGGTCATTTTTGATGCGCCATCGCGCGAAACCTGCACGGTTCGACGCACGAGTACGAATACACCACTCCAGGCGCTGGTCTTGCAAAATGACCCGCAATTCCTTGAAGCTGCACGTGCATTAGGCGTACTCATGCACCGAGCAGGAAGCGTCGAACTTGGTATAGCGACCGGTGTGGAGCGCGTCTTGGGTCGGCAACCGACCAAGCTTGAAGCCGGATTGCTGGCTAAGGCGCTCAAGCGCTATCAAGCAACCTATAAGACCAAAGGTGACGATGCCAAAGCGCTCCTATCCATTGGTGAATTGGCGGCCGCAGATGATGACAGCGCCGATAATGCGGCATGGACATTGGTCGCCAGTACGTTGTTGAACATGGATGAAGCGGTAACCAGACAATGAATCCTGCGACGACATCAATCTATTCGCTGCACAACGTTCACGTGGAGAACCCATGAACTCGCATCAATTAGGACTTACACGACGGGCGTTTCTTAGCCAAGCGGGGATTGGTCTGGGGAGTATCGCTGCGGGGGCGCTGCTGAGCGGCGCTGACGGCGGCGTCGGTGCTAAGCCGACTATTGGTCGCAGCGGTTTGCCTCACTTTGCGCCAACGGCGAAGCGCGTCATTTATATGTTTCAATCCGGTGGTCCCTCACACATCGATTTATTTAATCATTCACAAGTGACGGAAAAATTGCACGGCACGGAATTGCCAGACTCGATTCGTCAGGGGCAACGATTAACCGGAATGACGTCAGAGCAAAAACAGTTTCTGGTGTGCGCCCCCATTTCTCCGGTCAAAAAACGCGAGTCCGGTGCGTGGATAAGTGATCTGCTACCTCGCATCGCCGGGATCTCGGATAAAATTTCGATCATCAACTCCATGCATACCGAGGCGATCAATCACGACCCGGCAATCACGTTCATTAACACCGGATCACAGATCCCTGGACGACCAAGCCTTGGTGCATGGACCAGCTACGGACTTGGCAGTCTGAATGCCAACATGCCAGCCTACATGGTGTTGGTATCGCAAGGCAATGGCAAGAAACCGGGGCAACCGATTTTCTCACGGTTGTGGGGCAGCGGCTTTCTGCCATCGAGCCATCAGGGTGTGACGATTGGCAGCAGCGGTGGCGACCCGTTGCTCTACCTCAACGATCCCAAGGGCATGCCGCGTTCAACGCGACGTGAGATGTTGGATGATCTCGCGGTGTTGAATAAGGACACGTTTGCTCGTTTTGGCGATCCGGAAATTGAGACGCGTATCTCCCAATACGAAATGGCGTTTCGCATGCAAACCGCAGCTCCAGAAATCGTCGATCTCTCAAATGAACCAGATAGCACCTTCAAGCTCTACGGAGAAGAAGCGCGCAAGCCTGGGAATTATGCCTACAATTGCTTGCTGGCTCGGCGACTGGCAGAGAAGGACGTGCGTTTTATTCAGCTCTTTCATCGCGGATGGGATCAGCACGTGAGCCTCGTGCCACATCTGACGGCGCAGTGCAAAGATACGGATCAGGCATCCGCCGCACTGGTGTTGGACCTGGAGCAGCGCGGCCTACTGAAAGATACGCTGATCATCTGGGGCGGTGAGTTTGGTCGAACCGCATACAGCCAGGGGGGAATGAAAGAAGGCCGCGACCATCACGGCCGCTGCTTCAGTCTGTGGATGGCCGGCGGTGGAATTAAACGCGGACACGTCCACGGCACCACTGACGATTTTTGCTATAATATCGCCACCGACCCGGTCCACATCCACGATTTGAACGCGACCATTTTACACTGCTTGGGTATCGACCACGAGCGCTTCACCTTCAAGTTCCAGGGCTTGAACGCGACGCTCACTGGCGTTGAAAAAGCGCAGGTCGTGAAGGGCGTGTTGGCGTGAATCGGTGAGCCTGAAGCTCGGTACGATTCCCCTCCAGCTACGGTCCATGCAACCATCACTAAGCGATGAAAATGCGCGAGTGACTATGATAGGCTTAAGTTGGTCAATTGTGAAGAATTCATGAATGGCTAGCTGGTGGCATCACCTGTGACCGTGCACCATGATGCCGACCTTGCCTGAGAACTTCAGGCGATGGAGTTACTCATGAACACCAAATCATCGCTGGGCTTTATCTTTATTGCGTTCGTCATTGTGGTGATTGGCATCGTGGCAACACCAATGGTTTTGCGGCTTAGTCTAAGCTCGGCTGCAAACGATGTTTTGCCTCCGCCATCAGCCGGCCAGCTTCGTCTCACCTTCACCTACGGTTCCGAAAAAGAGACCTGGCTGAAAGAAGTCACTGCTGATTTTAATCGCCAAGGATTGACACAAGACGGAAAGACCATCGTGGTCGAGGCCATTCCCATGGGTTCGGGAGAATGCATCGACGAGTTGCTCGAAGGACGCCGACAGGCGCATTTGGTCAGCCCTGCTTCAGGGGCTTTTATTCGAATCGGAAATGCCAAGGCACGCGCAGCAAACGGGCGCGACTTGGTCCCGACGTCAGAAAATCTGGTGCTGTCCCCGGTCGTTATCGCGATGTGGAAACCCATGGCCGAAGCATTGGGTTGGGGCACCAAACCGGTGGGCTGGAGTGATATCTTAGCGCTTGCGAGCGATCCACGTGGTTGGGCCGCGCTCGGCCAGCCACAGTGGGGACGATTTCATTTCGGTCACACGCATCCCGAATACAGCAACAGCGGATTAATTTCGGTTTTTGCTGAAGTCTATGCCGGTGCTGGAAAAGTTGCCGGCCTGACCAACGCTGACCTCGCTGATTTGAAGGTCGGTGACTTCGTTCGTGCGATCGAACGCTCTGTTGTGCATTACGGCAGCTCGACTGGGTTCTTTGCCAAAAAGCTCAGCGCTGGCGGCCCAAATTATCTCAGTGCTGCGGTGCTGTATGAAAATAATGTCATCGAAGATCAGCTAGCGCGCGCAGGGAAAGCCTCGCCGTTTCCGCCGCTCGTCGCTATTTATCCCAAGGAAGGAACGTTCTGGAGCGATCATCCTGCAGGCATCGTTGACCGCGATTGGGTAACGCCCGCACATCGTAAAGCAGCGCGTCAATATCTCGATTTTTTACTCGCACGCCCGCAGCAAGAAGCCGCGTTGCGATTCGGTTTTCGTCCTGCCGCCGTCGAAATTCCGCTTGGCGCACCGCTTGATGTCGCCCACGGAATTGACCCGCAAGAACCCAAAACCACTTTGGAAGTACCTTCCGTTGAGGTCATGGATGGCATTACCCGCCTATGGCGCATGCATAAAAAGCGTTCGAACGTCGCCCTCGTTATTGATGTTTCTGACAGTATGAACGACGAAGATAAGATTATTTATGCCCGAGAGGGCGCGGCAAAGCTAGTCACCATGCTGGGCGACGAAGACCAGTACTCACTGTTGACCTTCAATAACACTTCCACCTGGGCACAGCGAAAAATGCTCTTGAATGGCGCGGAACGCCAACGTGCCGTAACGCAAGTCCAGGGTCTTTTCGCCGGCGGCGGGACCGCGCTTTATGATGCGGTCGATGAAGCCTGTGCCTCGCTCACAGCGCAACCGGACCTTGATCACATCAGCGCGGTCGTGGTCTTGAGCGACGGCGCCGACACCGACAGCAAAATCAGCCTCGATGCACTGCTCACGCGCATTCGCGGCACCAGTGAACGCCCAGCACCACGCGTCTTTACCATCGGCTACGGCAAGAGCGCAAAGTCCGACGTGCTGAAGATCATCGCTGATGCCACCAATGGAAAATTTTACGTCGGTACGCAACGTGACATCATTGCGGTATTCAAAGACATCTCGACATTCTTCTGATTCTCCATGTCCGTTTTCTTTTGCTCTCCCCTAAGGAATTTTTATGTCTGACGGTCCTCAAGCTACGGCTCTCGGAAAAATATTTATTACGCTGTTTCTTATTGGCTGCGCGATAGGCGCGTGGTTCCTGCTCGCGGCGCCCAACCGTGATGCTGCCACTACCAACAACGCGAATAGCTCTGCCAGCAGTCGCGATCCGACCAAACAGGTAGCCATCACCATCGCCTACGGCACTGAAAAGAAACCGTGGATGGAATGGGCAATTACCGAATTCGCCAAGACCCCAGCTGGACGCGACGTTACGATTACTTTGTTACCACTCGGCTCACTTGAAGGTGCCCAAGCCATTCTGCGAAACGAACGCCCGATCCATGCGTGGGCACCTGCTGGATCCATGTTCACCAGCTCATTTATCGCTGACTGGCAAGTGAAATTTGGCGGTGATCCGATTGCCAAACAAGAAAATCTTGCGCTAACACCAATGGTTTACGTGTGGTGGAAAGAACGCTACCAGGCCTTCGTTGCCAAATATAAAACGGCGACCATGCAAACCATCTCCACCGCTTTGCAGGAAAAAACCGGCTGGATTGGCATCGCCAATAAACCGGAATGGGGCTTGTTTAAATTCGGTCATACCCACCCCAACCAATCCAACAGCGGCCTTATGGCGCTGATCATCATGGCCTGCGAATATCACGATAAAGCCGCTGGGCTTGGCATGGCAGATATTCTGGACCCCAAATTTCAAAGCTGGATGGATAGCACTGAGGCCGCCGTCACCGGGATGTCGAACAGCACCGGAACGATGATGAAAGAAATGGTCTTAAAAGGCCCTTCTGCCTACGACGCGGTGCTGGTCTATGAATCTGTCGCGATTGATTTTCTCAAAGCGGCGGCGGGCCGCTGGGGCGATCTGCAATTGGTTTACCCACAACGAAACATCTGGAATGACAATCCATTCTATGTGCTCAAAGCATCCTGGGTGTCACCTGCGCAACGACAGGCGAGCGAAAGCTTCCTCGCTTTTTTGATGGAAGAACCAGCTCAACGCCAAGCGCTCATCCATGGTTTTAGGCCCGGAAATCCCAACGTTCCCGTGTTATTCCCAGAAAGCCCATTCGAACTCTTTCAACGCAACGGCCTACGTAACGACATTTCTGCTATTCTTGAAACCCCCAAAGCAGAGGTGGTCAGCAACCTCCTGCAATCTTGGCAACGCTCACAGGGCAACCGGTGAAGTCAGTCTTTTTCACCTTTTTCTCTTTTTTCACTATGAAACTTTCACCGCTGAATTTCCCCCTAAGGCTGCCAACATGTGGCGCTATCTGACTGCTGCGTTCTGGGCGCAACCAGACCTGCCTGGACTTGGGCGCTTACCGCTCAATCTCTTGGCGGTGATTGGGGTCGGCGTGCTCGGTTTAGCGAACCCAGGATTTTGGTTGCTCGGCCTTGGGGCTGAGGTCGCCTTTCTTTTTGCCCTCGCCACCAACCAACGTTTTCAAAAAACGGTCGACGCCCAAGACTTGTCGCTCACCTCAACCGACGCCGAACAAAAACGCCAAGCATTGATTCAGCAATTAACCCCAGATGCACGCCAACGACTCACTGCCAATGAAGCCAAAGCCAAGCGCATTCTAGAAGTGCAGCGCGAATCCCAGTTTTCCGACTTTGTCTTGGACAGCACGCGCGACGCCCTGGGCCGCATCACCTGGGTGTACCTCAAACTGCTCATTGCCCGCCACCGACTGCTGGAACAAGCACGACTCGACACCCCCGGCGAACTCGAAACGCGAGTCGCCGGCCTCGAACGTGATTTGGCAAGCCCCAGGCTCAGCGAAGCCATGCGCGCCTCCAAAAACGCGACGTTGGAAATCACTCGCAAACGACTCGCCACCCTCCAACGCCGCCAACAGTCGTTGGCCGAAATCGACAGCGATCTGATACGAACCGAAGCCCAAATGGATCTCGCACTTGAGAACGCTGCTATTCAAGATCAACCCACAGCCATCGGCAGCGACCTCACGCTCGCCAGCCATTTACTCGATGGCGGCCTCTATGGCGCTGACGCCGCCATGGTGATGGATTTGGATCAGACGTTTGCGCCGCTGTCTATCGCTGCCGTAGCTGCCACATCTTCAGCTGCCACAGCAAATCGTCCGCGCGGCGTGGCGGAATAGTTTCCTTCCCAAATAATCTCTGCTTCAACTTCTAGCTTCTAGCGAACTGCTGTCATTGCCCCTAAAGGAAACGCCAATATGCGTATGTCCTTTATGCCCTCTTTCCTCCTTTATGCCCTCTTTCCCCACTATTGAGATAAAGTGGACGCTCAGTTCCCACTGAAATATGTCGTATCGTTGGTTGATGAATGTGACCACAGATAACCGCTTCAAAACCGCCACTCACTGCGGTTTCAGCATTCATTTGTTCAAATCGATCGATCCACGCCGTAGCATGAGAGAATTTATGTTTGATTGAGTTCATCAAAGATAATGGACGCCAGCCCATGCTACTTCGTAAATTATTCATAGCGTTGCTCATGCGCTCCATTTGGTCATATGCCCATGAACCAAAACGTGCCAATAATCGATGTGCTCCCATTCGTTCATCACAATGATCGCCATGGGTGATCAGCGTACGTACACCATCAATGGTCCATTCGAGTCGATCGACTAAATGCAGCTGGCCAAAATCAAAGCCAGCATTGCTGTACCGCCTGAGCGCCTGCTCATGGTTGCCAGTCACGTAAAAAACCGGGACACCGTTTGCCGCGAATTTTAAAATGCGCCGAACCACTTTGGTATGAGAATCAGGCCAATAACGCCGGTCAAACTGCTGCATGTCAATGATGTCACCATTGAGAATCACCTTACCAGGCCGAACGCTTTTCAAATAGGCAAGTAGATCTTCTGCACGACAAGCTGGCGTTCCCAGATGAACGTCCGAGATCACCACAATGTCGACATCTCGGCGATGAAAGGTCAATTCCACGCAATTTTCCCCGCAGTACCTAATACCATAACAGCAACACTACCAAGACCACCACCAATCATTCCACCAACTAAAACATCACTCAGATAATGCAACCCCAACACCAATCGTGAAATAGCAACTAAGACAGTAAACGGAATCAACACCCACATCAGATCAGAATACGCTGAACAAGCGATGACGGTAAAACAAACGGCATGAAGCGTGTGACCAGATGGAAAACTAAATCGGTCCAAAGGCGAAACCGTCAGCAATAACCCTTCCGTTTTCTCACACGGACGCAGGCGATGCGTGGCATGTTTAATGAGCTTATAAATCAGCGTCGCAACCGCACCGGTCGCCAACATGACCAATGACACGCTCCATGCATTATTTCCAAACCACATCGGCAACATTGCCATTAAAGCGAACCATGCCCAACCGTCACCCATGCGGCTAATAAATGCAAATGCCTCACCGACGAAATGGTGATTCATACGATTACAGCGAAGGATAGCTGCGCGATCCCAAGAATGAATTCGGTGCAGGCCAAGCATGGGATTCTCCCAGGGTGTGCTAGTCCGGCGGATTCATGATCGCCCCACCGTGGTGGTAACATAGTGAACATTTTCGAAGAGCAGATGAATCCGTGATGAAGTTTTGACCACGGTAATGAGCTAGAAGTAACTTCCAAACTATTCGAGTAATGAAGCATGAACATCGTCGAACGAGGCAAATAATACCAGCCGTTTAGAGCAAAGACTGCGGTCTGCCCGTTGTTTCTTCTCTCGCCCTACACCATCCTAATGATGTTTCGTTACCTATCACAGCCCGGTCGAGCCGGAACCAAAAGCTCATCATCGTCTCGGTCGGGCTGTTCGCTGTTGCTGCGGGGGCTTTCGCCCCCACGCCCCGTGACACGAAGGCACGAAATCTTCAGACAGCAGGAAGGTTTCGCGCCTTTGTGTCACAGCGTCATACATCGATTCTATCGCCGCATAATCTGACGGCCAAGTGCGATGAAACCATGAAAAATTTGCCCCGCCACCAATACCAACCCCAGCAAAGCCACGGCCATCTGCCCAGGCGGCAGGTCGCTGTCGTTAGCCCACACAAAAGCAATGATCACCACCACCAACGCAATGATGGGAGCTGCGATAAACGTCATGCCAAGCGTGCGACACCACGAACGCGCGATGAGTGCAGGCAATACCAGACAACCAAAAGAATACAGCGTTCCTGCACTGGCAATGGAAAGACCTAAACCGATTCCTAGAGCCAATGCCATGCCGCCAGACCACCACGCGACTGATATTCCTGCGGCAGAAGCAAATGTTGGATCTAAAACGACTAAGCAGACGTGACGACGCCAAATCGATAGAGCTAAAGCAACGGCCACGGCAAGTAAAGAAAACATCCAGACATCCGTTGCCGTTGCACCAATTAACGTTGAGGCAAAGAGACGATTCACTTCTTCAAGTCCATGCGGATGATGCGCTAAGAGTAGCATCGGTACACAACCGCCTAAAAGAAAAAACCACGTGGTTGCCGTGTCTCCTGCCCGCCCACGCAAAAGCCCGGTAAACGAAGCCAAGCACGCAAAAATGATGGCTGCTGCCGTATGCGCGGGATGACTAACATCCCCCTCACTTGGTGCCAACCAGGCAACGCCGAAGACCGCCGATGCCCAAATGGCAATGGCGACACCTCCTGCTGATGCTTGTGCAACAGCCGCTCCAAGAAAAGCCTGATTACGAGCAACGACTAAACAGCCAATTTGCGCGAGGGCGATGGCAATTAACCAGCCTGAAATATACGTATGAGAAAATAAGCTCCACGAATCAATAAAAGATAAAATAGCATTTTTCATCGGTGCGCCTCCGCCGCAGCGGCAGCTAAGCCCGCCGCGGCCGCCGCTGGAAGCCCATAGGCAGATTGCAGACGTTGCGGCGTCAGGCTCTCAACCACTGAGCCAGCGGTGACCGTTCCACGATCAAAAAGCGCCGCATGCGTTGCGCATTGTGCAGCAAGCGCCAAGTCATGCGTAACCAGCAACATAGTAATCCCACCGTCAGCGTGCAATTTGGTCAACGTTTCGACTAATTCATGCTCGCTGGTCGGATCAAGGCCGTTAGTCGGCTCATCCAGCAAGACCAATGTTGGCCGTCGTGCAAGTGCGCGCGCAAGAATTCCACGCTGCCGCTGTCCGCCAGAGAGGGAAAGAAATGATGCCTGAGCACGATCTTCCAGAGCTACGCGTCTCAACGACTCAGCAACGCGCTTCTTTGCCTCTCGACGATGCATATGAGTACCAACCAAACCTAGCTCGACAAATTCAAACAGCGATACAGGAACGGTATCCGCGAAATCAGTCCGCTGCGGCACGATACCAATGAGCGCGCTTGGCGGAAATTTCGGCCCACGCTCAATTGTTCCGCCAAGGGGGACAAGTTGTCCCAGCAGCGCCTTCAGCAATGTGCTTTTCCCACACCCATTTGGCCCAAGAATGCACCAGAAATCTCCGTCGTTGACCGAGAGATTTATGGTCGCCAGAGGCCGATCTTTACGGTAACCAAGAACCAATCCATCAGTCTTAAATACCAGCGAGTTCATTTTTTTCCCGCAAAGGCACCAACGAGGGCTTTGACGTTATGGTCAATAAACGAAATATAGTCATCTGTGCCCGTGAGCGATCCGACCTGATGCGCCATCGCTGCAATGTGCGAAGCGGATTTTTCCGCCACCACATGCGCGTGTTTAGGGTCAAAGAACGGAGTCGTCAGAATAACCGAAATCGCATCCCTCTTCATCATCGCTATCAGTTCTTGAAGATGGCGCGTCGTTGGCGGGATGCCCGGTTTGGGTTCCAAATACCCCACGACTCCAAATGAAAATGTACGAGAAAAATACGGCCAAATAGTATGATCCGCGACCACGCTCCTACCCTTGAATGGTGTGACCTCGCCTAACCAACCGCCAATCTTTCCGTCGTCTTTTTGCGCGACTAAAAAGTCCATAAGCTTTCCTCGCTCGACAAGCTGAGCGAGTTTTGAGGGATCGTATTTGCTTGTTAGGACAACGCCAAATAAGCGTTCGCCCAAACGCATGGAAAAATCAGTGTAACGTAGTGCGAAATAAGCAGCATTCTCCGCGCTCAATTGTGCCAACTTTCCCTCGATTAACTTCGCCACTCTAAAGCCGCTGACCGGATCATTGAGAAAATGCGGATTTCCGCCTGGGTGGACGTCACCCAAGGAACGATCGACTACGCCCGTTGGCACATCAAGCGGAGCCATGGCAGAAGCCACTTCAAGAAAGCCAGGGGCTCCAGGAAGAACCTTGTCATTGCGTGCGTTTTTTAGCAGTACTGGCGCCCAGCCGACCTCTAACTCAAGGCCTGTTTGTATAAAAAGATCTGCGTCGGCCAGCGCTCGCACAAAGCTTGGACGCGCCTCGATAGAATGCGGGTCTTCATGCCCCTTGGCGAATACGGTTACCTTGACTTTATCGCCACCAATTTCTTGGGTGATGGCGCCAATATCGGTAACCGTGACGCAAATGTTCAGCGGGTTGTCTGCCGCTGAAAGGGGAACCATGATGAAAAAAATGGAGATAAGTAAGATGATGTTTTTCATGGTGTGCCTTAGTAGTTATGCGCTGGGTGAGCGCCGATCATGAGTTCGAGTCCAATCCAAATACTTTGCGCGTAGTGGCTGGGGAGATGCTCGGCGTGCTCATAATTGTACTGCAAACGGATTTTTGAAAACTCACTCGGGTTGAAAGTCACCAATGGCGACAGTCGCCAGCGATCATCTCGCCATGGATCGCTTTGACGACTGACCGAACCACTTCCAACTTCATACGAATCACCACTACCGGTGGCGTATTCACCGCGAAAACCAGCTGCCCATCGTGGATAGAAACCGACTAATACCTGAGAGGATAAACCCCAATCGCGCAAAACATCGCTGGGAATAATGGTGGCCAAGGTTGGATCAACGCCCTCGTCTGCCTGGTATTTTCGCGCAATAATTTCGCTCTGCCAAATGATATTGGGTAGGCCACGAACACTTTCATGCCATTTGACCAGCAAATCAGCGCCAAGTATCGTCGTGTTGCTGGTAGGTCCGGTATTGTTAGGACCAAAAGCACCAGAAAATCCTAATTGCAACATCGTATCGGCAGGTAATTCCCAATTATTCACCCAGCGCACGGCATAAAGAAAATCGGCTAAGCTTCGCGTCGTTTGCGTCACTACCGGCCGACCACCGATGGTCAGCGCAGGGCCACTCTCAGGTTTTTCTCCACCCTCAAAGCTCCGCTCGGTGGGGTCGTTGGGATTTTGCATCCCCATCAATACTTCAGAAAACCACGGCAGCGGTGCAAGCCAAGAAATCCGCGCACCAACCGCACGGTTCCCATCAGGTCCGAACAGGCGACTGTTGACGACTGGCTGATCTAACCACGGCCATTGATGTGGATGTTGTGGATTGGCCCGACCAAATTCAGTCAGATAATAACCGACCTTCAGCTGCAATTGCGCGGGAAGCTGCGTCGTGGTACCGTATGCCTCCTCCAATTCGACGGCGTCTTCCCGGTAAACAATATGAGCTTGGATATTGAAATAGGGATCGACTGCGCCGAAAAACGACAATTCGGCCTGCTGAAAAGTAAAGCCACGCCGCTTCGGGTCGTGTTCTCCACCTTGCAAATTTTCCAGCTCCAGATCGGTGGCCGTCGATGCGCCCCCAGCCGTCAACACATCGAGTGATATATCAATGAGTTTTAAGGTTGGTGTCCCACCACCGCCTCCGATCTGAGCCAACGCTGTTGAGATCGGTTTGGTGAGCGGTTGAACGCCTGCGGCGGACGACAAATCGCTATTTTCAAGCGCGCGATCGAGTGCCGATTTCGCATCCTTGTTTGGTGGAGTGGCATCAGCTGCGCACAAGGATGTGGGTAACGTAAATACGCCGACCATGACGACTGGAACCAGTCGTCGGTGTAGATGAGAAGACATGGAAACTCCTAAATAACGTGGAGAAAATTGCGTGCCACACGGCACGCAATGATTCACGCTATCGTTGGAGGACCGCGTGCAGGCGGCGCACGTGCGGGCATCGACCACTGGTGACCCATGAACGCTGGCTGGACCACTACGACCAGAAAGTTAGTCGTTGATACGACCGGCAGATAATCACCTGGAGTAAAATCACTGCGACCTGCTAAAATTTGACAGAGAGAGCAGTGCGAATCATCACTATCGGATGAGGACGTTACGACTTCTGAAGCAAACAAGCCCTGATGATAAGGTGCGTGAACATCCGTCGCATCTCCTAGGCTAGCCCCGTGCTCATGTTGTCCTGCGTGCCAAATTTGGACCGCTGGCATGACCAACGTCAAAATCACTAGCACACTCGCAAAGCACCATCCACTCAATCGCTTGAGAGGATGGGCGTCATTGGGAGCGAAAAATGAAAATCGTGACTTCATGTTCGAAATTATCTTCTACGTAACCACGACGAATACGATCGGAACAAACTTACCGCATTTATGCTGCTACCGCTGAAAGAGAAACGCACACCCAGTGTTTCCCTCATTATTCGCATGGCAGCCTGCCATCTTTCCATGCCAATCTTTTTCATCATGGCGCAACAGCTATAAGTCACTTTCAATCACACAAGAGGCATCGCCAATCGGAACGTTCACCTGTCTAACCCACGAACGTCTTCAATGGGACGGACCATTCATTCTTTCACGACCAAGACCTTAAGAAAAGTCAAAGCGTTAAAATTGCTGCATTCACAATAAATAGCTCGGTGGCGAAGTCACCTTCAAGCAATCACTTCAGATGAGTTATTCGGATTCAAAGATCTCTCATTTTGCTCACTACGCGCAGGTGACTTCCACCTGGCTTCCATCGAACATCCTTCGGCAATTTAGGGTCGAGAATCGTGAAATGACCGTGCACCTCCAATGCCAAATGCATTGCAAACAAGGATTAAGCACTGCTAAACGCATAGACGTGGCTTCTTCAGGCCCAAACGGGCTCAGGCACTAGATTCCTTACGATCTTGCGGACGCTTTCAACTCCAAATAAAAGACATACGCATATTGGCTAACGCCAATATGCGTATGTCTTTCATGTCGCCCGTTGTCAAGAAAAGAAGTAAAATGAAAATATTACACGCTTTCCCCGTTATTTTGATGGGCACATTTATCTCTTTCTCAAGCTTATTTTCCAGCGAAGTAATTTACACTGACTGGATTAAAGAGTCAGATGTTGTTATATGTATAGACTCAGAAGACAAATATACCGTCGAAAGACCGAATGTTTTTATTGGAAACATCAAGGAAGCGGGAGCTATTTTGCCAAAAGAAGTTAAAAAATGCACTATAATAATAAGCAAAAATCTAGGTAAAACAAAAAAATTAAATGTCGAGAAAAAGGAAGTTTCTGAAACGTTGATTCGATTGCTGTCAACTCTCGGATGCTCTGAATATAAAATTTTCCAGGCAGCGGGCACCCTTGCCGGAGTGGGCGAAATAAAATAAACGAAGCCACCCACCTGAAGTGCCCGATTCGACTCCCTTGATTTTCCAGGAAAAAATAAGGAAATCGATCACCCTCACTTCTTAACTGAAAAAATCGCCCCTTTCCCCAAGCCGTTCCGGCTTGGGTGTAGTACCAGGGCGTTCGCATGTGGCGGAGTCACCTTCAAGCAATCACTTCAGATGAGTTATTCGGATTCAAAGATCTCTCATTTTGCTCACTACGCGTAGATGACTTCCATCTGACTTCCATCTCACATCCTTCGGCAATTCAGGCTCCCGAATGGTGAAATGACCTTGCACCCCCAATGCCAAATGCATTGCAAACAAGTATTTAGCACTGCTAAACGCATAGACGAAGCTTCCTCAAGCCCAAACGGGCTCAGGCACTGGATTCCTTGCGATCTTGCGGACGCTTTCATCAACTCTTCACAATGCCAAGTTAGGATTACGAACATGTTCCAGCGAGCCGTCGCCCGATCTTTCTCGCCTTTGCTATCACTTGCCGATCGCCGACCACAAGGCGCAGCTTTGGCGCATGCCCAGGCGCGCATTCTTCGTCACCTAGTTTCTTGCTCTGCAAAATTTCCAGTCGGACAAAAATTTGGGCTCGCTCGTTTGCCGAAAGACCACCGTTTGGTTGAGGCTTTCCGCAATGACGTCGGCGAAAATACATACGCTGATCATGCACCTTTCATCGATCGTGTCGCTGCAGGTGAAACCGATGTGATGTTCCTTGGCAAAGCCGTGGCATTGGCACAAACCAGCGGAACGACCAGCAGCGAAGCATCTGGAGAACGCTACATCCCACAAAGTGCCGCATTGCTCAAGCATCATGCACGTGGTGGAGCGGCTGCATTTTTCCGTTTATTGCAAGCGACAGGCGGCGGACTTTTCAATGGTCAGTTGCTGATGCTCGGGGGCTCTACCGCGTTGACGCCAAATGCGCATGGCATTCCGGTCGGTGATCTTTCTGGAATCGTCGCATCGCAAGTTCCCGCTTGGCTACGTCCGCTTTATGAACCTGGATTGGACATCGCACTCGAAAGTGATTGGGAGCGTAAACTCGATCGCATCGCTGAACGCTGCGGGGAACGCGACGTCCGTTTGGTCAGTGGAATTCCAGCGTGGTGCATGATGCTGTTCGATCGCATCTGCCGAAAGCGTGGACTGAGCCGCGCACGTATTGCTTGGCCAAATCTGAACGGCTTCATCCACGGCGGCCACTCCATCACTCCTTTCATTCCCACTTTGCGTGAACAACTGGCGCCGGATACGTGGTTAATGGAAGTTTATCCAGCCAGCGAAGCATTTATCGCCGTTGGCAGCCGGGCTTGGCACCTTGACGAACAGCAGGCTCCTCCACTCGATTTATTAGCCGACCACGGCGTGTATTTGGAATTTGCACCACAAGACGGTGGCGCAACCGTCGGTGCCGAGGGAATTGTCGAAGGCTGTATTTACCGTGTTTTACTAACCACTCCGGGTGGATTGATCCGTTATCAGGTCGGCGACTTGGTTGAAGGCGTATCGCCAGGTCGCATCCGGGTTGCAGGACGAATCAAAACTCGCATCTCCGTATTTGGTGAGCACGTTGAAGGCGTTCATCTTGATCAAGCGCTGGCTGCTGCTTGCCAAGCGACCCGCAGCGAAGTTGCCCATTATCATGTGGCCCCATTCTTGCCCAGTGCGACATCACCGAATGGTGGCCATGAATGGCTGGTGGAATTTATTCGTCCACCCGAATCAGCCAGCAAGTTCAGCGAAAAGCTCGATCACTATCTGCGCTCAAACGTCATCGATTATGATGCACACCGAGCCGGTGGACAAATCACCGCGCCACAATTAACCACGCTGCCAAACGGAACTTTTCATCGTTATCTTGCACGCCAGGGGAAAATGGGTGGGCAGCACAAAATTCCTCAGGCATGGAATGATCGCACCGTAGCAACCAAACTTCTTGCCGCTGCTGCTGTTACTGCAAAAATGGAAGGAGCCGCCCATGTGTAAGATTCATACCTATAACGGCGGTGGTCCATTTCATTTTATCTGTGTGCCGGGTTTAGTCCCTGACGGCCCAGAAACATTCCTGCGTCAACTTCCCGTTTTGCGCCGCTTTGGCCGCGCATCGGTGATCACCTATCCGCACGCGCATTTCGTTCTCGACAGTGTCATCGACTCGATCCACACCGCTGTCCTCAATGCTCGCGCACAGGGGCGCTTGGTGGTGTTGATTGGCGTCAGTGTCGGGGCGGGAATTTGTATGGAGCTTTTGCGCCGCGTCCGCGCAGACAACCACGTCCTCGATCTCGCCGCGTTTATCATGGTCAGTCCATTCAGTTGCACTGCGGACCTGGCGCCGTTGCTGTCGCGAATTGTCGGCGGCATTGAAAACGAATCGGATCGCGGAGCGGACGGGCAACCGACGCAGGCGCTCGAACGTGGTCGCGCTTTCTTCCGTTCACTGGCCAGCAAATCGATCGTCAAAAAGCCGCCAACGGCCGGCTGGCGCTCACTCCTGGCGATGATGACGCCGCAGGGAATTGCCGATAAAAGTGAAGCACGCCTACGCGCTCGTATCGAACACACCCTAGCAAACATCTCACCCCAAGGCGGTATCGACCGGGTGTTGGCATTACGTCAGATGATCGGCTTAGATACCGATACACGCGCGACGAAACCACTGACGTTGGCGCCAACGCTCATTCTCTGGGGCTCCAAAGAACGCCACACGCTGAACATGGATGGCCCTGGAACTCGGATCCTGTGTCGCCCTGATTTAGCTTCTCGTCATTTCCCTGACGTCGAAGTGCAATGGGTCTACGCCAACGATGGCGAAGAAGTTCCGCATGCCTCGTTACTCAAACATGCTGGCCCCTTCAACCGTCACATGCGGCATTTTTTACGGCGACAATCCAAAACCCTCGGCTGGTTTCCGCGCATGACGCTGTTGGCGCGGGCAGCAACTCCGATCTCAATCCTTATTTTGGCCGCCCGTGGCGGTGGCTGAATTCACCCGAACCAACGGAACCCGATGAACGCACCCGTTACCATCCCTGTCCCGTCTTCCACCGACCGCTTCCATCAACGATTTTTCGACGCGGTCTATTCCCGGTCTCTGCTTTATAATACCTGCTGGGAAGACCCAGCGATTGATCGCTTAGCCTTGCGTCTTGGTCATCAAGACACCTTGATGCTGATCACCAGCGCTGGCTGTAATACTCTCGACTATGCGCTGTTGGCACCAAAAAAATTCACGCAGTTGATGCCAATCCGCGACAAACCGCTTTACTGGAAATTAAACAAGCGGGCATTCGCCACTTAGATTTCGACGACTATTTCCGCCTATTCGGCGACGGTAATCATCCGGGCATTCGTGATCTCTATCGCACGATGCTACGCGGCGATCTTTCACCTTATTCACAACTTTATTGGGATAAGCGCCTGCACTGGTTCTCAGGCCGAGGCTGGCGGAACAGTTTTTATTTCCACGGTCTTTCTGGCTTAGTCGCACGAGTGGTGCGCCAATTGATATCGATGAGCCGTGCGCTTAAAAAAGCATTCCATGACTTGCTCTCAACGAAAGATCTCACGTCCCAACAACACATCTACGATACCGAAGTTGAGCCACGGCTGTGGAACAAAGCGATGCGCTGGGCGGTCTCGCGCCGTTCGACGATGAGCTTGCTCGGGGTTCCTTATCCACAAGCCCGCGCCGTTGAAGATAGTCATGAAGGCGGCATTGCCGGATTCATTCGCTCGTGTATCCGCACGGTTTTCCGTGACCTTCCGCTATGGAATAATTATTTTTGGACGGTGTACCTGCGCGGCCACTACACCCGCGACTGCTGCCCTGAATACCTCAAAGAAAATAATTTCCTGGCACTCAAAGGTGGTTTAGTTGATCGCATCGTTCCCCATACCACGACGGTAACTAAATTTTTGACCAGCGGCAACGAGCCGATTTCGCGTTTCATCTTGCTCGATCACATGGACTGGATGGCGCACTATTTCCCAGCGGCACTTGACGAAGAGTGGCAAGCCTTAGTTGCTCGCGCAGCGCCAAATTCTCGGATATTGTTTCGCAGCGCTAGTGTCGAGCCCACCTTCTTGGATGCCGTGCGATTGAAAGATTCCATCGGTGCTCCCAATATCAAACTCACTGATCATCTGCGCTTTGATCGCCCGCTGGCGGAAGCGCTCCATCAACGCGATCGCGTTCATACCTACGCCAGTTTTCACATTGCTGATTTGGTGCGCTAATGGCTGGCGATCTCGCGGTTATTCGACAACTCCTCCGCGGTGAACCACGCGGAGGAGATCACAAAGATCGCTTGGAGCGTTTCTATGGCCCGCAAGCCGACGCCTACGATCGCTTCCGTGAGCGCTTGCTGCATGGTCGTCGCGAATTGATCGAAGCACTGCCTGCCGGAACGGGCGCTCATGTGGTTGAATTAGGCGGAGGCACCGGGCGAAATTTAGAATTTTTCGATAATCGCATCAACGACTTCGCATCAATGACCTTAGTCGATTTATGCCCAGCACTGCTGGCCCGGGCCAAATCACGCTGCGAAGCACGGGGTTGGACCAACGTACATTGTATCGAAGCCGATGCGACTCGCTTTGGTCCGGCACAACCCGTTGATGCCGTTTATTTGAGCTATTCGCTGACCATGATTCCCGACTGGTTCGCTGCGATCGACAACGCCATCGCCATGCTCAAGCCTGGTGGCCATGTAGGCGTGGTTGATTTCTACGTTTCGCGCAAACATCCTGCGCACGGATTACGTCGCCACGGAATGTTTAATCGGACTTTTTGGCCGCTGTGGTTCGGCCATGATGGCGTACGACCAAATCCTGATCATTTGCCTTATTTAATGGCGAAAACCACACCCGTTGAGTTAGTGGAAGCCGATGCCCACGTACCATATTTGCCGGTCCTTCGTTGCCCGCACTATCGCTACATTGGAAAAAAATAGCTGAGCGTCGATAAGAAAGTCTTTCGTACACCAACCGCTAAAATCACGCGTTTGGTGCACGATACGTTAACTCTGACTTATTCATCATTCGCTCAACGCGATAAATATGAAATTGACAAGCGTTGACGAAAAGCGTTGACGAAAAGCGTTGACGACAAGCGTTGACGAAAAAGCGCTGACGAAAAAGCGTTGATGAAAAACATCCGCAGTCTTCATCCTACATTATAAATGAGCAGCACAACGCCACGCATGCAGGTTCTCCACCCCCCTGCCCAAGGCGATCCCATGAGACCCAGACTGCTCTCCCCAACGCTTCTTCTCATCAGCACCGCTCTTGCAGCGAATGCGGCGACCGTTCCGTTGGCGGTGAATGACAGTGTGACCGTACGGAGCGGGACTGAACCAACGCTGAATGTCTTGGCTAACGATGTGGCAGGAACAGGACCGTTGGCGGTGATTGCCGCCAGCACACCCGCTCACGGCAAGGTGGTGCTACAGAACGGGCGTGTGCGTTACATTCCAACGGCTGGCTACTTGGGGACTGATTCTTTTACCTATACCATTCGTGATGGCCTGAGCATCGGCGCCGTTGATCGTACAGCGCTCGCCAGCTTTGGCTCGGGCGCAAGCGCGGCGACGGTCTTTGCCAGCGGCTTCGGCTCGGCCATGGCGCGGGTTCCAGGCTCGACCACCGATTTCTACATCATGACTGACCGCGGACCAAATTCGGGTGGGACCGGAACCAATAAAGTTTTCCCGCTTCCGACCTTCGCGCCGCAGATCGCCCGTGTAACGCCCAACGGCGCTGGCGGCTACCGCGTGGTAAGCATCATCACGTTTAAACGGCCCACTGGTGCGCCCGCTCTGAACGTCAATGGAACCACGGTCAGTACGCTCACTGGTCTGCCGAACACGTTCAACCCCACCGCTGGCATTGCGGTAACGGTTGGCGGCACGGCCATCGCTCCAGCAAACGATGACTTTGGCCTTGATAGCGAAGGCTTAGTTGCGTTGGCGGACGGATCGTTTTGGGTCTCGGATGAATATGGTCCTTACCTCGCGCATTTTTCAGCCACCGGCGTTGAATTGGAACGGGTCGCGCCTTCCAGTCTCAACATCAGCAGCCTGATCGACCACAGCACCCACACCTTGCCTGCCGTACTGAAAAAGCGTTTCGAGAACAAGGGCATGGAAGGGCTAACCATCACTCCTGATGGCACCAAATTGGTCGGCATCATGCAGTCGCCACTCGACAATTTGACCACCGGCGTTGCCGATGTGAAAAAAGGCGTCGCCAATCGCATTGTGGTTTATGACCTCGCTACCGGCGTCACCCAGCAATATGTTTACATGCTGGAACGCACGGCTTCTGGCGCACCAAACACCACGGTGAGTGAGATCGCTGCCATCACCAACCGCAAGTTCTTGATCGATGAACGCGATAGTAAGTTTCCCAATGATCCGGCTGGTGCGTCGACCTTCAAACGTATCTATGAGATTGATCTCGACGGCGGACCCGGCGGCACGGTTGCCACCGATGTCAGCGACGGTGCGAACAACGTCACCGACGGACTGAGTGGAAAAATGTACGTCGGCGGTACCAAGACGCTGGAAGATATCAGCTATAATACCACCACCACGTTGGCCGCGAGCGCACTCATCGCGAATGGCGTCCAGCCCGTCGCCAAGCGACTGGTGCTCGACTTGCTGAACCTGGGCAACGGCTATGCCTACAACCACGATAAAGTTGAAGGTTTGGCGGTGCTCAGCACGACCACTGATCCGGTTTATGGCACCGTCGCTGCAAATATTGCCATCTCCAATGATGACGATTTCGGTGTCACCGACGCTGTCCCAGCGGCAAATACGCCAGCACAAAAGCTTACGCCGCAGGGCCTGATCGACTACAATGAAATCCTGACCATTGATCTGACCAAAGGCGGACCCGGAGTCCCGACCTCATTCAAGCATGTGTTAATGTTGACGATCGACGGCTTCCGTCAGGTCGATCTTGCAGATCCCTTGCTGGCCGCCGATTTGCCAAACATTCTTGCGCTGAAAACCGCTGGTATCACGTACCCAAATACCAGCTGCAACGTCCCAACGGACTCCTTCCCTGGATTGATGGGCTTGGTTACGGGCGCTGGTCCGAAAACCACCGGCATTTATTTCGATGAATCCTATAGCCGAACCCTTTACCCGGCGGGAACCACCGCACCCGGCGGTGTGCCGAGCACGACTCCTGGCGCCCGTGCGCCATGGACTGAAGCGGTTACTTTCCATACCGCCGTCTGGAATCTCAATGGCAGTCTGACGCCTAATGTCCCGGCCACTGGCGCCGGTTGGGATGCGACCGTCATTGATCCGTCCTTGCTTCCCCTGCTACTCAGCGGAAGTGGCGCCAGCGCAACTCTGTCGTTCTTTTATCCGCATCAGTACCTTAACGTGAACACTATCTTCGAAGTGGCAAAAAACGCCGGTCTACGCACCGCTTGGTCGGACAAACACCCGTCCTACGAAGTGCTCAACGGACCTTCGGGCAGTGGCCTCAGTGATTTCTTCGCCCCAGAAAGCGAAGCCAAGGCTACCGCTGTTGCTCCCGCTGACCGCATTAATGGTTTCTTTACTCTCACCGACGACCCTGCGGGGAAGAAAGCGTCCAAGAGTCAGGCCGTAAGTCTGGGTGAAGATGATCTGCGCGTGCAAGCCGTACTCAACCAAATCCAAGGCAAAACGTCCAAGGGTGTTGCCGTCGCTGGCAACACCGTGCCGGCCCTCTTCGGGATGAACTTTATTGTCGTCAATTCGGCGCAGAAATTCGACAGCTCAGTCGCTGGTGGTGCTGGCATCTCGGCTGATGGACTGACAGTCTCGGCTAATTTGCATGAGGCCTTTGCTCACACCGACGCCAACATCGGTAAAATCGTCACCGCGCTCAAGAACACCACGGACGTCGATGGTCGCAGTCTCTACGATAACACTTTGGTCGTAGTCACCTCCAAACACGGCAATACGCCGCGTTTGGGCGCGGCAACGGTACTCCCAACCAACTATTTCAGCAACGTATCCGACCTAACACTAGCCGCTGGACCAGTTGATGCCGTGACCGGTGGGGTGAAACAAATTACTGAGGACGCTGTCGCGCTCATCTGGTTGGGTAATCAAGCCCAGACCACCGCCGCAGTGACCATTCTGCAAGGAATGCAGACCGCTCATCCGGAACATATTCTTTCCATTGATTACGAAACCTCGACCGTTCACGGTCTGACCAGTCAGGGCTTCGGCGATCCAGCAACTGATGACCGGACGCCCGACATCATCGTCAAACTGCAACCCGGTGTGATCATTGCATCGTCAGCGAAGCGCGCCGAACACGGCGGCTTCACTCCTGAAGAAACTGGTGTCGCGCTGGTTCTGTCCGGCGGAATTCCCACCGCTTCGCGCGGCACCACGCAAAGTGCTGCGGTAAAAACCACGCAAGTTGCGGTAAGCATGGTCAATGCCCTCGGCCTAGATGCGAGCAAGCTGCAAGGCGCCGTCACCGAGGCCACCACTGCGTTGCCTGGCACTCCCACCAACACTGTTGAACTCGCCACGGCAACCTCAACCGCCACCGTCACCGCCTCTATGGTGGGTGTCTCTAATCAACCTTACTTACTCCCGACAACATCTGGAGTACTGACCCAGGCCATTCTTACCGCTGGTGATTCGGTAAATCTCAAACCCGATGGTTTTACGCCTTATCGCATGGTCGGGATTCCAGATGGACTTGGTGCTTTCGACAATGGCGACGGTACCTTTACGATGCTTTCCAATCATGAAATCGGTAGCACCCTGGGTGTTGCCCGTGCCCATGGCGCTATTGGTGCCTTCGTGTCGAAGTGGATCATCAACAAAAGTACGTTGCAGGTACTCAGCGGCGCTGACTTGATGCAGTCGGTGAATCTGTGGAACGGAACGGCCTACGCTCCCGCCACCGTGGCCTTCAATCGATTTTGCTCCGCCGATCTACCAGCCGTCTCTGCGTTCAACAATACGGCCAGCGGCAAAGGAACAGCCAACCGCATCTTTATGAATGGCGAAGAGTTTTCCTCCACCACAGGCGCTTCCGGTCGCGCTGTAGCCCACGTGGTTACTGGTCCGGATGCTGGAAAGAGCTGGGATTTGCCGCTGTTCGGCCACATGTCCTTTGAAAACGCTTTGGCCAATCCGGTCGTCCAAGACAAAACCATCGTTATGCTCAATGACGATTCAGGTCGTGTGGGAGGCAATCCGCCCAGCGAAGTGAACGTCTATATCGGCACCAAAACCAACACTGGCCTTGATATCGACAAAGCAGGGTTGACCAACGGTCTGCTCTACGGCATCAAAGTTACCGGAAAAACGGCTGAGGATCTCGTCACCACCGCGCCCTATGGCGTGGGTGCGGCTAAAGGTGTGGGCGTGCCCTTCACCTTGGCTCAGTACACCACGACGAATCTGCTCACTGACAACGGACTCGGGCTTCAAGCCGAAGCGATTGCCAAAGGCGTGACTCAATTCAGT
The DNA here is from genome assembly GCA_043775355.1 of Planctomycetota bacterium. Classification (GTDB taxonomy): domain Bacteria; phylum Planctomycetota; class UBA11346; order UBA11346; family UBA11346; genus BOG-1363. The sequence continues at coordinate 1,703 of JAYVSL010000251.1, read as the reverse complement.
CGCGTCGAAGACGGCGCCTGGGATCCGGCGCATCCCACCGATTACTACTTCGTCACCACTGACATTTACGACCAAGTAAAAGACGGCGTCGGTGCGCAAATCGGCCGCAGCCGTCTCTGGCGCCTGCGCTTCACCGACATCGCCAATCCTGAAAATGGTGGCTCCATCGCCATGATGCTCGATGGGACCGAAGCACAGCAGATGATGGACAACATGACCATCGACATGCAGGGACGCATCCTGCTGCAGGAAGATCTCGGCAACAACGCGCACAATGGTAAAATCTGGGTCTACAACATCGCCAGCGGCTCAATGACCATGATCGCCAAACACAACCCGGTACTCTTTGGTGACTTGGTCGGTGGTGTCACAACGGTCGGCACCGAAACCGCCGATGAAGAATCCACCGGTATCATCGATGCATCGGCCATCCTCGGCACCGGCTGGTACCTCACCGCAGACCAGAACCACAAACTCAGCGCCGATGCTGAACTCTATGAAGGTGGGCAGTTCCTCACGCTGTTCGTGCCGCCGACCAGCGCGTTGAATACACCGCCGACCATCACTGCGATCGCCAATCAAGCGGTGAATCTGGGCGGTAGCACCGCGGCGCTGAACTTTACCGTCGGCGATGCGCAAACTCCGGTCGGCTTGCTGACCGTCACTGTGGCAAGCAGCAACACCATCGTGGTGCCACTGGTCAATGTGATCGTAGCGGGCACTGGCGCTGTGCGCACGGTGACCGTGACAGCCGCGGCCGGACAAGTTGGGACCTCGACCATCACGCTCACGGTGAATGACGGTGACGGTGGTATCACCAATACGACCTTCACGCTGACCGTCGCCAACGCGGCGCCAACGATCAGCGACGTGACCGATCAAACCACCAACGAAGACACCGCCACCAGCGCCATCGCAGTGACGGTGAGTGATGTCGATTCACCCGTCGCTGGCCTGACGCTGACCGCCACCAGCAGCAACACCACCACGCTGGTGCCAAATGCCAGCATCGTCGTGGGTGGCAGCGGTGCGAATCGCACCGTGACCATCACCCCAGCGGCGAACAAAAACGGAACCAGCACCATCACGTTGACGGTTACTGATCCACAAGGCGGCACCGCTTCCGATACCTTCGTCCTGACCGTTACCGCAGTGAACGATGCACCGGTAGCAAGCAATGGTACCGCAATCGCCGGAGGTGGTGCCACCATCACCGGAACTTTGGTTGCCACCGATGTTGACGGCAATCCGCTGACGTTTAGCAAAGTCGCCAACCCCACCAGTGGCACGGTGACGGTGAACGCCAACGGAACGTACACGTATACCGCCAACAACGGACCCGCCCGTACTGATACGTTCACCTTCAAAGCAAACGACGGCACGGTCGATTCGAATGTAGCCACCATAACGGTCACGATCACCGCTGGTGGCGGTGGATCTACCGGACCTGGCGATGATAAAAAAGACAAGAAATGTGGGCTCGGCGGTGGCATCGGCGTGCTAATTTTGAGTCTCTTGCTCGCGCTGAAAGGTCTGTTCGTACGCTCACGTCGCTGAATCAACTTCGTCGCTCCTTCACCGGTCGTTCATCGACCGGTGAAAGATTTGGGGCTTCCGGCTTCCGTGTGGGTCAAATAGGTGCCTTTTCTGATTCTCGCTGAGAGGATGAGGCCATGAACGATCGTGAACTCTATCAACGCATC
>JAYVSL010000250.1:0-2284 GCA_043775355.1 Planctomycetota bacterium | reverse complement strand
TGGCCCAGACGAGTCAGTGTGGAATCGACGGCGATTGCCGCGCGATCAGCGACTCAGCCTGCGACTGGACTGGAATAGGGGATCCGGGGCCCTGAATATAGTCTTCGTAATCGGTCAGGCCGACACCGCGACCACGGGCGCTGATAATGCCGCTCGTCACTGTTTGACCGACACCAAACGGATTACCGATGGCAAGAACCACATCACCGACTTCAACCTTGTCGCTGTCGCCCAGGGTAATCATCGGCAACGTCGTGTTCGCCTCAATTTTTAGGACGGCAAGATCACTTTTCGGATCGGCGCCGATGAGCTTTGCAGTGAGCGGTTCGCGCCGACCCGTCATGGTGACGGTGATCGATTCTGCGCCTTCGATGACATGATTGTTGGTCAAAATGTATCCATCGCGCGATACGATGACTCCTGAGCCAATACCTTCTTGGTGTGGCTTCGCGCGACCTTGGAATTGGTCTGAATCAAAAAAACGCCGCATTTCGTCGGGGATTTGCCTTCCTTGTGGTAAATTCACCGACATTCGTTTGGCTGCGCGGCTAGTCGCAACCGTCACCACGCTTGGGGCAACCTGTTTCACTATGGGCGCAAAACTGGCGGTCGGCGTAGGAACGATTGCCGTTTCTGCACTGACGAGCGGTATGATGGTCGCTGAGCCAGTAAGCGCGATGGCGGCAAGGAGTGGCAAAAGAATGCCACGGCGTGGGCGATGCATGGGAAAGGGCTGTGCAGTGGACATGGTCAACCTCATAAAAATGCGGTGATCGAAAGAGTGGTGATCGAAATGCGGTAATCGAAAGAGTGGTGATCGAAATGCGGTAATCGAAATGCGGTAATCGAAAGAGTGGTTCGAGGAGTCAGACGCTGCGCATCATCTGATATTTCCTTTGACGATGGTCGACTGACTGGCTTTCATAATTTGCGTTTGGGATGCGGAAGGTCCCAGGGCAAACGGCCTTATGTTGGAGGGTGAGGGAGGAAATGGGGCAGGAAGCTCTGTACCTCACGGTGATCTTCATGAAGCACACAGCCGGAGGCGATTCTGAGTTTGCGCAGCGTCGGCCAGACCAGGGAGGATAGTTTGCCGCGCCATGGCCATACCTCCTCGCTCCGCTGCCCGTCGTCCATCATCAAGTGCTGCACGCACGCCGAGTCGGTCTGCAGGAAAGCTTCCAGCGCGCGCGGCACCCACCGCTGAAGTGGATGAAACGTTAGCCGCCAGGTCCAATCCTGCGGCCACAGCAAAATCGTCTACCAGCAGCGCGCGTGTTGCGCGCGCCGATGCGAGTTCACGTCCGGTATCAACGCGTTCTGCGACACCAAGCGGCGGTGTTGGTAAGGGATTCTATGTCGTCGCGGTGATCGCTGTGGTGATCTTGGGCGCTGTTTTTGCGATCGGACCAGTGCGGCGCAGCATGGCGTTAGCTAGCCTCGATAATTTTAAGGCCGATGGTAGTAACCCTGCCGCCATGACGGCTGCCGACGTTTTCCTTGATCTTGCCAGTGATCATGTCAGCCATGTCACGTCTGCGATTTACAGCGACCGTGGACCGGTCGAAGCGCAGGTGTACCTCGCCAAGAAGAAAAAATTATTTTCGTCGTTGGTGCAGATCGCTGACCGTCCACTCACGGGTGAAGCAACGAATCGCGCCACCATCACGCTCGCGCAACGCGTGCTGGCGGTACAAGCCGCCGGCGAAATTTTTGATAACGATCGCCATGCCAAAGACCTGCTCCCTGACCATCTGCATACGTGGGCTAAAGACCCTGCTGATTCACGGGATCTGGCGTTGGTCTCAATGGCATTATTGGTGAAAACGAAAAATAAAAATGCCGTCGAAATCCTCCATCAAGTAGCCATGGTGAAAGATGCCGATCCACCGCGCGTCGGTGCTGCTATTGATGGCCTGGCTGAGCTCGCTGAGTCGAGCAATCTCGGATTTCTCATTGGCTTGTTGACTGGACCATCGAGTGATTTGGCTATCGAACGTCCGACGTTGTCTCTGCGCATTATTGCATTGGCTTCACCCGATCACCTTCCGCGCTTGATGGAATTATTTGACCATCCCAATAATGCGGTTCGCGCGCTAGTGATCGAAGCTTTGGGTGGGCCCAACATGCGCATGGGCGATAATCGTGCTGATTTACTGAAGCGCGAAAGTCTTGGTAAAGCGATCACGCCGAAGCTTATTCCTACCGCGTCGCCGCTCGAACTCGCTGCAGCGATCAAAGCCGTGCGTGGCTTGCGGTTGTTCGGCGCACGTGATGCCATACT
>JAYVSL010000249.1:0-18229 GCA_043775355.1 Planctomycetota bacterium | reverse complement strand
GAGAAAGCAGACGAGAAAGCAGACGAGAAAGCAGACGAGAAAGCAGACGAGAAAGCAGACGAGAAAGCAGACGAGAAAGCAGACGAGAAAGCAGGGTGTTCAATACCTGAACAAGCTACGCGACGCTAGGTCGAGGGCTGGTTATCCACCCTCGTGTCGAAGGCTGTTCATCGTGACGTCGCCTGGGTTGCACTCGATTCGACCACCGCCGGCGGCGGTCCCAGCAAACGCGGCAGATCAATGACCAAGGCCACTTTCTGCCCTAGTCTGGCCATTCCGGCCAGATGGCTGCGGTCGATGGCGCTGCCAAAATCAGGCGCTGGATCAATTTGATCTTTGGCGATGTCGAGCACTTCGGTGACCTGATCAACCAGCAACCCCATCGACACCATGCCGTCAGGGCCGGGCACCTGCGCCACCACGATGCAAGTACGCTTGGTGAACGGAATCGGTTCCATGCCCAGACGAATACGCAGATCGACGACTGCCAGCACGCGACCACGAAGATTGATCACCCCGCGAACATACGCAGGCATGCGCGGGACGTGAGTGATCTCTTGCTGGTTGACGATTTCTTGCACCGCCAAAATCGGCACCACCAGCAATTCCGTGCCGAGCATGAATCCCAAATGTTTGTTGGCTGCCGAGCGAATGCGCAGTTTCGCCCGCTGACCGTGAACGACGGGGGTACTCATGAGCTGGCTCCTAAAGGACGTGCCGTCACCACCGCACGCGCTGCACGGCGCAACGCGGGTAATAAAATCGCGGCAGCTTGACTGCCCCCACCATACAAATGCAGATCTTCTTTATCGATCGCGTCGATCGCACCGGCTTCCATAACTTTGGCGCGCATCGCTGATCCGACCTTGGCGATAGTCGACAACACGACGGTCGGAATCGGTTTGTATTGCATAAGACGCCGCAAAAAGGTCAGCCCGTCAATTTTCGGCATGATTAAATCCAGGCATAAAATATCTGGGTCCAGTTCCATGATTTTTTCACGCGCAACGAATGGATTTTCTGCCTCGCCAATAACTTCCATGTCACCGCTGTCGGCAATCACTTTACCAATCAAGCGACGAACCAAATCTGAGTCATCGATCACCAACACCGAAATCTTTTCGCCCGGACGGCGAACGCGGCTCGCTCGCGCAGCGGCCTGGGTATTCGCCATGGTTTCGAGCTGCACGATTCCGCTCGCGCTGTCGAGATGAATGCGACAGCCACAATTGCCGCCCAGCACTTGCTCGACCACGGGAACACCGAGCTGCGCCAACATCGCGATGGCCAGCTCGCCATTTCGCCCACCGATGTCGCCCAGCACGGATGAGGCTCCGGCAAGTTGAGTACCGATCACCGATGCGCCGCCAAAAATCCGCGCGTCAAGGTCGCCGACTTGGCAGCCAGCCATGGTCGCTAAACGCAGCAACCCAGGAATAGCGGTGCGTCCCACTTTTCCATCCGGCAAGCTGCCAATCGCCTCAGGAACCATGTAATGATTGAGTCCGCTCCACTGACGGCGGCGATCATGTAACATGACGGCCACACACGATCCTAAGAGCGTGGAAATTTTCGTCGGTTCACGACAAAATACCATTTCGCCGGGCAGCAAAAAAACGCCGTCAACTGGCATGGGCGACCTCGGGATTCAGCAAGGCATCGGGATTCAGAATCAGAGCCACCGCGCCGTCGCCCATCATCGCACCGCCCAGGTACAAAGAATCGGCGCTCGGCAAGCCATCTAGATTACGCACCACGACTTTTCGCACGCCAATAACTTCACTGACCGCCAGAGCCAAACGATGACCATTGCTGTTGATCGTGACGACCGTGCTGGCGTTTTGAACCGGCGGTAAGCCCAATAAATCGCTGAGCAATAACAGCGGCAAGGTTTCGTCATGCCGCAACAAGACACGACCACCAGAACGACCGTTCATGTCCGACGGCATATCGCCCGTGATTAAGCCGCGTAATAAGAACGTTTCATGCACTCGTTCCAGCGGCAGCGCCAATAAGGCCACGCCGACCCGCACCAGGAACGCGGGGACAATTTGCGTGGTGACGCCTTTAGGCAATGACAGACGGAAGACCGTCCCTTTGCCCGCTTCCGTGGTGACGTTGATGGTGCCGCCGGCTTCGTCGATCATCCGCTTGACCACGTCCATGCCGACACCTCGACCACTGACATCGCTGACCACTTCAGCGGTCGACAGGCCCGACGCGAAGATCAGATTAATCAGATCTTTCTCGGTCATATCAGCGCCCGGCTTGACCAATCCCAAGCTTTCGCCTTTGGCGCGGATGCGTTCCAGATTAAGCCCGGCACCGTCATCACTAACGGTCAACACCACCGCTCGACTGGTTTCTTCGATGCTAATACGTACGTGACCTTCACGTGATTTGCCCGCGGCTAAACGTTGGGCTGGCGTTTCGATGCCGTGGTCACCGGCGTTGCGCGACATGTGGGTCAACGGCGCGTCGATTAATTCGACCAAGCTCTTGTCGATTTCAACGTCTTCGCCGGTGATTTCGACGACGATCTCTTTGCCTTTGGCGACGGCGACATCGCGGACGATGCGCGGGACTTTTGCCAGATGTGAACGAATCGGCACTTTGCGAATCGACATGATGGCGACTTGGAGTTTGGTCGACAATTGGGCGAAGGTGTCATTGACGCGACGGAAATCGCGCGCCAGCGGGCCGGTGCCTTTGAGCTGCCGCACCCGTACTTGCAGGTGATTGAACATGTCGCCCACCACCAGCAATTCGCCCACATAATGCAGAAATGTATCAATGCGTGATTCCGGAACGCGCACCGATTTGGCTTCCGCTTTTGCCTCACCGCGATGATGCGTATCGGTTTTGACTTCTTTCTTTGGCTCTAGCGCAGACGGCGCAGACGGCGGCGCAGACGGCGGCGCTAACGACGCATTGGCTGCCGTCACGGTAAAGCCCGGTAACGCCACCAGCACTTCCACCTGCTGAGCGACAAAATCGCGGACGATTTCGTTATATCCCGCAGCGCTGATACAGGTCCGCCACGCATCCAACAATTCGAAGCACAGGCTGCGACCACGATCGTCGGTGGCAGAAACACCAAGCTGTTCGACCAACTCGCCCATCCTCGTCACCGCAGCGGCTTCGGGATCGCTGTGAAAACTGGCGGCAATAGCGGCGCGAAGCTCAACCAAGGCAGGAACCAGTTCCGGAACCTTGACCGCCTCTGTCGGATTCTTGATGCCCAGGTCAGCGCGCACGCGCATCACCAACGTATTGATGGCGCTGCTGACCAGCGGATCGAGTCCGCTGGCTTGGCGAATCAGATAGGCCTCAACCGTGGCCAGCGCCTGACGAGTTCCATCGCCGCCGCCGCTGCCATCACCACCATCGGCGCGCGCGGCCACCTGACGCTGACGTTCGATCAACGCCGTCAATACCGCTTGATCATCAACTTCCTGACCACCCGCCATCAAGCGATCGACCATGGCGCGTAGTCCATCGAGGCCAGCCAACAACGTGCTGATCAGTTCTTGGCCAACCGCCAAGCGGCCCTTGCGCACATGGTCCAGCACGGTTTCCATGTCATGCGCAAGGCGCTTAATGCCCAGAAAGCCGAAGAATGCCGAGTTTCCTTTGAGCGAATGGACCGGGCGAAAAATCGCTTCCACGATACTGATATCCGTCGGTGAACGTTCCAGTTCGACGAACAGACTGGCGACCTTGGCCAGCGTTTCGCCCGTTTCATCGAAGAAGGCCGCCAGCAATTCTGGATCATTGATGCTGTCGCCCGCGTCGTTGCTGGCGTTGGCGCTGAGAGAGTCGCTCATGGCAACGACTCCTGGCGCAGGCGTTGCAGTTTGAGTAATTGCTGACGCCAATCCGCGATCACCCACGCCGCCTGTTCGATGCAACGATCCAGCTCAGCACAGTTTCCCAGTGGTTTGGTAACGAAGCTGAAAGCGCCCTCACGCAAACAGGACATGATCGATTCCATGTTCACGTAGCTGGTCATGACAATGGCGCGAATCAGCGGTTGATCCTGACGTAAACGCATAAGCAATTCGTGACCATCCATGCCCGGCATTTGCAAATCGGTCACCACGATATCAAAGCGTTTTTTATCAATGGCAGCCAGGGCTTCGATGCCATTGCTTGCCGCATCAACCGCATGGCCAAGCAAGGACAAATGGCGGGTTACCACTTGGCGAATGATCATGTCATCATCAACCACCAGAATGGATAAAGTCATGGTGTGCTCAGGCCGGAATCAATTTTACTTTGCGCAGATCCGCCAACACCTGTTCCAGCCGCAATGGTTTGACAAAATAGAGTTCGGCCTGTTCACGGAAGGCCGTCATGACGTTTTTCTTGTCATCAAGTGCACTGGTCATCGCGACGCTGGAACGTCGTACGCAGCCGAATAAATCTTCTAAACGACGGATCGCTTTCAGCGTTTGCTGGCCGTCCAATTCCGGCATCATGATGTCGAGGGTGATCAAGTCATACGGCTGACCTTGCGCTAAACTGCGCGCGACTTCGGCCAATGCTGCCAGCCCATCAATCGCGTACGTTACCGGGCCAAAAGGTGCCAATGTATGCTGCAAGACCGTGCGGCAGATTTTATCGTCATCGACAACAAGTGAGCGCATGAATAACCTTCCTAGATCGCGAAGACAATGGCGGGTGGATATACCTCATGAAATTCAGGAAGTCCAATTCCGCAAAATAAGGTTCCACACCTCCAAACGACAAATAGCCTTTGCTTACAGTCCCTTTACCGCTGCATGACTCTCCAACATCGGTAGCGCCATGCTCAACGCTTGAGCAATGGCCGTGACTTGCTGATCGAGATTGATCATTTTTTTCTGACGCGCCTGGTGCTCCAACGTTTGGCAAAGGCTCTGCACCTGAAGCATGCCGAGTGTTCCGGCTGATCCTTTCAGGCGATGGGCAATACGACCAAGGGCGATGACATCTTTTGTTTGAGCAGCTTGGCGCAGTTCTTCGATGACGACAGTGGCGTCGTTGCGCATCAGTTCGATGACCGAGCGAACGGTATCGAGGTCGGTTGCATCGAGTAAGGCGCGCAATGCATCGTCATCAATCGCTGGCTCGCTGCTGGGTGTCGGCGTCGATGCGGCGGGAACGGTGGCAATTTTCACTCCGCGTGCTCGTTCCAACGCCTTGGCGAAATCGGTCGGGCCAACTGGTTTGGAAATATAATCATCCATGCCCGCAGCGAGGCAGCGCTCGCGATCGCCGCTCATCGCATTGGCCGTGAGAGCCACGATGCGCACGCGCTGATCGCCGCCTTCACGTTGACGAATCGCCATGGTGGCAGCGAAGCCATCCATCACCGGCATCTGACAATCCATGAAAACGATTTGATAATGCTGCTGAGCGGTCGCTTCCACCGCTTCCTGACCATTGGAGGCCACGTCGCAGAGACATCCCAATTTGCCGAGCATGGCCACCGCCACCTGACGATTGACCACGTTGTCTTCCACCACCAACACGCGTGAACGCTGCGTATCTTCAGCCAGCGTGTGGCGCGTGACCAACGTTGGCGCTGCGCGAGTGGTATGATCACTCACGCGACCGAGCTGGTCGAGCACGACCAAAAGACAATCAAACAATTGCGCTTGGCGTAAAGGTTTGGTGAGAAAACCTAAAAAACCAGCGTCGGTCGCGGCGGCGGCCATCCCACGCATGCCGGTGGTAGCGACCAGGATTTTTGGCACGGCAGCAAGGGTTGGATAACTGCTGAGAGCTGCGCCAACGACTAAACCACCGCCACGCACGTCATGATCGATCACTATCAAATCTGGTTTCCTGAGCGCAGACCAAGCCATAATCTCGTCAGGATTTTCGCTTTCGTCACAATGCATGCCCCACGCCAATACTTGATCGCGCATAACGCGCCGGCCCAGTGGATGACCGCCAATCAACCACACGATTTTTCCGACCAAGCCAGGACTTGCCAACGGCGATTCTTCGTCTTTCACCGGATCAAGAATAATGCGACAGGTGAATTGCGTACCAACGCCAACTTCACTGGTGAAATCAATATCGCCGCCCATTAAAACGACTAACCGCTGACAAATCACCAAACCCAGGCCGGTGCCACCAAACTTGCGCGTGGTCGAACTGTCTGCTTGCGAGAAAGCCTTAAACAATCGTTCGCGTGCTTGCTCTGGAATACCAATACCGGTGTCACGTATCGCCAGTTTCAGCGGTATACGATCGTTGGCATCGGGCAGACGATCCAGGGTCAATACAACTTCACCACGTGCGGTAAACTTGATTGCATTACTTAAGAGATTGAGCACGACCTGACGCAAACGTCCGGGATCGCCTAAGAGTTTACTTGGTACGGCGGCACCGATCAGCGCCACTAACTCCAATCCTTTTGACTGAGCTTGCTCAGCCAGCAAAGCGACCGCGTCTTCGACCAACCGACGAGGGCTAAAAGAAATTTTCTCCAGATGTAAGTGACCGGCTTCCATTTTGCTGAAGTCCAAAATGTCATTGATCAACGACAGCAGATTATCGCCACAGGTGCGCACCGTTTCAGCGAAATCACGCTGCTGCGCCGTCAATTGAGTATCGAGCAACAGCGACGTCATGCCGATGACGCCGTTCATCGGAGTACGGATCTCATGACTCATGGTCGCAAGGAAATCGGATTTCGCGCGGGCCGCTTGTTCGGCGAGGTCACGCGACTGACGCATGTCATCATGAGCTTGTTTCAGCATGGTGACATCAGTGTGCAAGGAAACGATTCCGCCATCCGCTGTGCGTCGTTCAGCGATACGAATCCAACGACCAGCAAGATGAAACTCTTTTTCAATGCCAGGCCCGCGATGTTCAGCCAAGCGCTCTGTGATCCAACCATCGGCAGTGATGGACAAGTCCTGCAGAGGGACACTGTGAACCATGCCTGCCAAAATTACACGATAAGGCGTTCCGGGCATCTGCATGTCACCAAATAGTCCATAGATTTCGGCAAAGCGTTGGTTGCTGATGACTAAACAATCATCGGCATCAAACATCGCGAAACCGGCATCAATCGCACCAACCGCATCAAGCAATTGAACCCGCGCACGATCGAGAAGATCTTCATCTCGCTTACGCGCGGTGATGTCAGACATCGAGCCAGCAAAACGCAGTGGTCGTCCCTGCTCATCGCGCTCGGCTTCGCCCGTCGCATGATACCAGTGATAATCACCGCTCTTGTGACGCAGGCGATATTCAACGTTGTAAGGTACGCCAAATGCGAGGCATTCATTAACTCCAGCTAAAGTTCGCTCGCGATCGTCAGGATGTATGGCCTGTAACCATGGTTCCAAACGCATCGGAAATTCATCCAATGTATAACCCATGATTTCGATGAAACGTGGCGACCAATAAAACGGCAAGTCATTGGTAATCTGGGATTGCCATTTTTCAGGATCGAAACGCGTTTCCCAAATCCCGATGGCGGCACCCGCAGCGACCAAATCGAAACGGCAAAGGCTATCGATTAAACGCTGTTCGTTCAGATGACGCTCGGTGATGTCGGACACGGTTCCAACATAACCCATCGTCTTACCACCTAATTGCATGGGCGCCGCTTTACACTGAATCCACACCACTCGTTCATCGGCGTGCATGAATCGATGTTCACTGGTGAAAATGTCCCCGGCATTCACCGCTTCATTCCATGTCGCGAATACGTCAGCACGATCATCAGGATGCAATGCGTTCGCCCAACCTGATCCGATCGCATTTTCATGTCGCAAGCCCGCAAGTTCACACCACCGTTGGTTCAGATAGGTTGCGCCACCAGCGACATCTGTGGTGAAAATTCCAATGGGTGACAAGTCGCTCATCGCTCGGAACCGTTCTTGTTCTAAGCGTAAAAGTTCTTCCATCTGCCGACGTTCGGTCAGATCCGCGTGGGTGCCAATCATCCGCCGTGGTCGACCATCCGGAAAACGCTCGACCACCATGCCGCGATCGAGAATCCATTTCCAACTACCGTCTTTGCACAGCAGTCGGTGCTCTTTGACGTACTGCGCAATGTCACCGTTCAGGTGGCGCTTCACTTCGGCGTGAACCGCTTCCTTTTCGTCCGGATGCATGCGCCGATCCCTTTCATCGAGGGCGTCGCTGATTTCATCTTCCGCATAACCCAGCATCGCTTTCCAGCGCTCTGAAAAAAAGACCTGATCGGTTTCCAGATCCCAATCCCAGACGCCATCGCCGCTGGCTTCCAGCGCGAGCAACCAGCGCTTTTCGCGTTGGCGCTCGGCTTCTTCCGCTTTTTTTCGTTCGGTCAAATCATGCCAAACTACCAACATCGCCGGCCGCCCGGACAATTCCACTTTAGTCAGACTGACCTCGACCAGGATGTCACTGCCGTCAAAGCGGCGATGCGTCCATTCAAAGCGCTGATGACCGTTCTGCAGAGCGAGCCGATCCATCTCTGCCGATTTATCATCTGAACGCTGACCGTCTGGCTGAATTTCTGGCGACAGTCGGGCGGGATGAATATTGAGAATCTGCTCTTTGTCAGAGCCGCCCAGCATGCGGACGGCAGCTTGGTTGCAGTCAATGATACCGGATTCATCAAACAATAAGTGCGGGTCCGAAGAATGTTCGAACAGCACCCGAAAGCGCTCTTCCGCATGCACCTGTGCGGTCACGTCGCGCACTAACCAGACTTCATCAGAAGCAGATATGTAGCCGGCAAATTCAAGATGACGGGTCGAGCCGTCGTGATGACGGACGGCAACTAAGCGCGGTTTCGCAAAGCCACTCGCACGATCCTGTTCGTACCATTTGCGAACGTCAGCCTGACGATCGCCACACAACCGGGCAAACCACGTATCGATGGTCGGCAGCTCATCATTGCGATAGCCAATGATGCTCGTCACCTGATCGTTAAACGTCAGGCGATCGCCCGAGCGATACACCGCCCCAGCAGGAACCTCCTGAATTAATCTTTTAAAACTCGAATGCCCTGGAGTCTCGGAATTATTTTTTACTTGGTTTAGTGCATGGCGAAATTCGATCAAACGTACGGCCTGCCGTCCCAAGGTCGCCAGCACATCGCGCTGCCACGGTAATAAATCGCGTGGCTGACGGTCGATGACGCACAACGTACCCAGCGCATGACCGTCACTGGTGGTCAGCTTGGCACCGGCATAAAAGCGAATGTCCGGCCGCCCAACGACCAGCGGACTCTGCGCAAAACGCGGATCCTTGGTGGCATCTGGGATCTCCATGATCTCTGCGTCGCCCTCAATGGCGTGCGCACAAAACGCGATGTCACGCGGCGTCTGCGTCGCATCCAGTCCGACTCGTGCCTTAAACCACTGCCGACGATCGTCGACCAAACTCACCAAAGAAATCGGCACTCCGCAGACTTGAGCGGCAGCGCGCACCAAATCATCGAACGCAGCCTCTGGATCCGTATCCAGAATTTCCAAACGTAACAACGCAGCGAGTCTGGCGGATTCATCCGACGGCATGGCGACACACCGAAGAAATCAGCAGACAATGGGGCCGAAATACAGACATGGGGTCTGTGTACCTCACGAATAGGAACTAGCGCAACCACGAGCTGCCCCAAGGTTGGAATTCACCTTTCCACCGCCCTGCGCTGCTGGGTGATTGGCTGCCAAGAAGTCCACGACATCATCCCGCCCAATGAAGCTGCTGATCGTCGAATCTCCCAATAAAACGCGCAAGATTCGCGAATTCTTGGGTTCCGACTATCGCGTTGCGGCGTCCTTTGGCCATGTGCGCGACCTTCCGATGAGCGGTGACCTTGCCGTTACCTTCGTCAACGGACGCGTGGTGCCACGCTACGAACCTTTGGATCGCAGTCGTGACGCCATCGCTGAGCTGCAACGGCAGGCCAATCAAGCCGACGAGGTCCTGCTGGCAACCGACCCTGATCGTGAGGGCGAGGCAATCGCGTGGCACTTGAGCCAAATACTGGGTGAGCGTCCGTACCGCCGCGTGGTTTTTCATGCGCTGACCAAAGCCGAGGTGGTGAAAGCAGTGGCGAACTCGCGTTTGCTCGACACGCATTTGGTCGACGCACAGCAAGCGCGTCGGGTGCTGGATCGCGTGGTCGGTTGGCTGGTCAGTCCAACGTTGCGCCAACTGGGTAAAGAAGCGAAAAGTGCTGGGCGCGTTCAGTCGGTAGCGCTGCGTTTGGTTGCAGATCGCGAACGTGAAATCGCGAAATTTAATACCGTGGGTTATTTCATTCTTGCCGCGACGGTGGAAAAACCTGGCACGCCGCCGCCTTTCGTCGCGCGTTTGGCGATCTGGAAAGGCGAACCACTCGCCCAGCGCATCACCGACCAAGCGATCGCCGAGCGCACGGTGGAATGGTGTCGCAAACAACGTTGGCAAGTCATGACCTGCGAGCGCCGCGAACAATTCCGTAATCCACCGCCACCGTTTAGCACCGCCACCGTACAACAAGCCGCATCGGTTCGTTTAGGACTCAATCCTGATCAGACGATGAAGCTATTGCAGTCGCTGTTCGAAGGCGGTCACATCACCTACCACCGTACTGATTCGGTAGCGCTTTCGCCCGAAGCCATCAGCGCCGCACGCAGCGTTATCGCGCAGCGCTTCAAACCAGTGTATTTACCCAGCCAACCGGTCATCCACGCAACGAAATCGGCAAATGCACAAGAAGCCCACGAAGCCATTCGTCCAACCCACGCCGAGTCCGGACCAGATGCGCTGGGCGGCGCTCTTGAAGCCAAATTGTACCACTTGATCTGGAATCGTTTTATCGCCAGCCAAATGGCGAGCGGGCGTGACCAACTGACCACCATCGACATCGCGTGTGCGCCTGGCGCGTGGTTGGTTGAAGGAAAGAAACCTCAGCCGATGGGGATTTTTCAGGCCAAAGGAAAAGTCGTGCTGTTCGATGGTTGGCGGAAACTGACCGGCAGCGACGAGACTGATGAACCCACTAAAAAAGGTCGCGGCAAGACCAAAAAAGATGATGACGATGAATTTGTCGGTGAGCTGCCGATGTTATCCCCAGGCGACCTGGTTGATCTGAAAGAACTTGAAGCGCTGAGTCGTGCGACCAAACCGCCACCGCGATATACCCAGGCATCGTTGATTAAGAAACTTGAGAAAGAAGGCATTGGCCGTCCATCGACCTACGCCGCGATCATGCGCACGATCTTGGAACGCTTCTATGTTGGCGAGAAACAACGTAAATTATTCGCCACCGAACTTGGTATGGCGGTAACGGATTTCCTGGTGCGGCATTATGGCGGCAACTTCATCGATCTGGGATTTACCGCGCGCTTGGAAGCCGACCTCGATCGCATTGCCCGTGGCGAAACGGCCTGGGAAAAAATCGTCACCGACGCCAGCCACGCGGTGCTGGCGCTGGCACAACGCGCAGGACTGCGCGGAAATCCATTGATTGAGAGCCGCGCGTAAACGCATTGGGCCGATCAGGACAGCCTCTTACGGCCCGGTGCGCACGAACTCCATCGACCAAAAATTTCCGAGTCCATTCAGCGGACCGTAAAATAGGGTACGCAGATCATGGATTCCAGCCGTCAATGGGATGCCGCTGATCGTTGACGATTTTGCCACTTCCCAATCACTGGTGTCTTCCAAGGTTAAACCATTCGCTACCGCTTTGCCATCGACTTCACATTCCACCCGCGAGTTCACCGCATTGCCGGCTGTCGCTTTCGAATATTTCACCGTGATCGCGTAGGTGCCTGGGTCTTTCACGTTTATCGTATAACGCAGCCATTCACCGTCAGAAACATTGACCACGATCGGAACGCCTTGAAAGGAATGAATACTGACCGATTCCGAACGATACGTTGGTTTGAGTTGTACGGTTTCTCTTTCCTGAAAAGCGACGCCGTTGCTGCCGCGATCGAAATCAGCAAACCGCAATGTGCCAGGAACATCATGCGCCCGGCCAGCCGGAAAAGCGTTGGTCCACGCTCCATTGACGACCGTGCTCATAGACATGCCCATGAATTGCGGTGAGCCCTTCTTTGCTTTTGCCATCAACGCCAAGACGCCATTCGTCACCGTTGCGGTCAATGGTCCGTACGCTGCCCAACCATTTTTCGGCAGTTGGCCAATGCCCTGAAGCGATGCGTCGTTCACCGTCACGTCAAACAAGCGACTATTGGCGACGCCGGTCTCCATGACGTAGAGCGTCACGTTATAGCGACCATTGGCGACACGTTCGTTGATCTCCAGATCAGATGATTTTGACGCCACGCCGGTTTTTAACATTTCTTTCATTGCGGAATCAACCGCAGGGACCGCCTCACCAGACGAGGTCACGCGACGACTATTATAAATAACCAGATCGGTGATTTCTGCCGCCCCCTGTGCGGTCCACTGATTGCCAGCTATTTGCACGGCGTTGCCGCCAAAATTCACCGCCTTAATAAATTGCGACTGCCCATCGTCATAGTCGGTCAGTGCGGCGGCTTGCAGCGTAATGTGACCATCACTCGCTAGAGCTGAACGATAGCCGATGGTCAGGGTTACGCCTGCTTGTTTCGCGCGATACCATAACGTGTAAGCGTACGCTTCTTTAGCAGCACCGATGCGAATGCTGTCATCGCGATATACCGGCGCGCTGCCATCGCTGAGCGTTGCGCTAAAAATACCATGGGTGTTTTGTCCACTCACCCACACCGTCAGTCGACGCAATACGGGATCTGCCGGGACGGTGAAAGAAAAACCTTTGCCGCGATTGTCCGTCGACCAACCCGTTTTGATCGCCATCCCTATCGCTGGCGAATTGCCATTATTCCAAGCAAAAAGCGTTTGGTTATCATCATGTCGTACGATGGCAGCGTTATCGACCGTGCGTGCAACTGATAGGCGTTCACAGCCGCCTTGATGACGAACAAACGAGGTCGCATCTTTTACACCATACTGGATCCAATCGGTAGCCCCCTGTTCGCTCAGATTGACGATCAACGCCGCGCGGGCGACCGCTCCTTGGACGACCGCACCTGGTACTGTTTTCGGTATTTCACGTGGGCTTACCGCTGGAATTATGTTCGCTACGGCGGAAGCGTTTTTGCTTGGTTCTTTGCTTGGTTCTTTGCTTGATGACTTATAAAAACCCGCTTTGTGATAGCCGGGAACTGGATCACCGCCAAAGGTACTCGGCAAAAATACGATGATGCCCGACTGTTGAGAGAGGTAAAAAAAACGTCCGTCGAATCCATACGCCACATCACTGATCTCACTCAATTCAAAACGACCACCTTCAGGAGCACACCAACTATATCCCGGCGGGCCTATCGGCAGGGTCGGAACGGAGCTATTCGGAACAAAGACGTTCGGGGCCAATGCATTCGGGACTGACTGGGCGGGGACGGGGACGGGGACGGCGGCGACTACGGCGACTGCGACTGCGGGAACTGCGGGGACGACTGGCGGGACTACGGCGACTGCCGGGACGATCGGAGCAATCACCTTCGACGACACAGGCGGAGCCACCTGCGCCAACGGTACCGCCGTTGGCGGAGCCGTTGGTCGCGGGGGGATCGTCTTCGGCACTGGCACTGGCACTGGTGAAATTTCCACTGCCGAATTGCCTGACGTCAGCGGTATTGCTCCAGCACGGCCATTGGTCGCTGTTTGCCCGCGTGCTTCGGTTAACGAATCACCAACCTTTGCCACTGGCTGGGCCACGTTATTGGTCACCGCTTGTACTGACATCGCTGGTTGCGACTTCAAGATGATCAGCGCCAGAAAGCCCAGCGCTGCCGCACCAAGACCCAGATACACTGGTAAACGACTTGCTGAGGGCGGTGCATCCTCACCAAATTCATCTTCATCCGTGGTTGTGGATGAACTTATGGATGAACTTCTGGCCTGCCCACGACTCGACGAGCCCGTTTCTTGCGGCTGACGATTCGTGCGTCTCGTTCCATCACGCAGAAGGAGAGCGGACGAGGAATTGCGCCGATTCGTCGTCCGCACCGTTGCATTTTCTGAACGAGGCGCAGTCACCAGCCGGCGGCTTTCCGCATGTCGCGGAAGACTAGCGATGCATTCTTTCACCTCTGCTGGGGTGAAGGGGGTTAATATTATTTGCAGTAAAAGGTGCAGGCGTACCTGCCGCTGAAATTGCGTTGCCCGCGCTGGGTCATGCAGCACACCTGCAACTAAGAACGCTCGCGTATCAGGGACCAACGTTCCTGAGAGAAAGTCTTCGACCACACGTGGGAATACCTTATCCGAGGTATCGCTGATTTCGGCCACGCCAGTCCAATCGATTCGCGCCCGTGCGGTCATCAGCGCTTGGGCCACCTCTTCTTCCACGAGGCCCTGCTTTTCAGCGATGGAGGAAACGGTCAATCCTTCGTAGTAATGCCGTTGAAGTAATTGCCGCAACGATGGCGGTTGCTGCTGCAAGCGCCGAGGTAATTCGACCGCAGCCGCATTGCTGCCGGTCGAATTTTTCGCCAATTCTTCGCTGCCACGGTGGACGATGAGTTCAATCAATGGATCTTTTACCATGGTCGATGCGCGCATGGCGTCGCCCAACCGCGCGGTCAGTTGAATCGCAGCCACCCGACACATCCACGCGGATACCTCGTGCTGCGGACAACGTGCGAATTCACGCTGAATCGCCGTGTATGTTTCATGCAACATCGCATCGCCCAACACCGTCGTCGGAACATACGACGCGATGAAAAGTCGTACGTCATCAATGGTGTGAGTAACCACATCATCGAAAGCGACTTGATCGCCTTGTTGAGCACGGGCGACTAACGTGGCAAGGTTTTCAGGAGTCATTGGCGAATCCAAGCGCAAAACTGTTTGCGATAAGCTAAACTTTTTACTGAATTTTTTACGCACAACAGACTCATAATCCGCCTTACTCGCAGAGTTAGATTTTGCGAATACCAACAACTTAAGTTCGCATGATGGCTCATAATGATTTCGCGACCATAGCAGTCGCTAGAGCCACTCACAACCATGACCAAGCTACACTTCACGACTCGAACGCCCCATCGGCGAGCAGTGAGTAAGCATCTCTGAAATTGAATATCCGATAACCCCCTAGCACCGTTGCTGGTGAGTCCATGATCCAACCGACATGCTACGTCTCGATGCGGTGGTAAAATCGTTTTATGATCGTGGTCGCGGTGAAGTGCGCGCCGTCGACGGTATTTCTGTACACTTGGAAGCCGGGGTCTGTGCTCTGGTTGGGGCCAATGGCGCAGGAAAAAGCACACTTTTACGGTTGATAACGACCTTGCTGATGCCGGATGCAGGCCATGTGTTTGTCGATGGACTGGATACTCGCACCCAAGCTGAGGCCATTCGTCGACGGCTGGCGTATCTGTCATCGACCACGCGTATTTATCAGCGACTGACCGGACGCGAATTGCTGCGCTATGTTGGCGGCTTTTTCGAACTCACTGGCGCCGCCTTAGAAACGCGCATCTCCACAATGTCAGAGACGTTCGCCCTTGAGGCCTTTCTTGATCAACGCATTGAAGGTTTATCCACCGGCCAACTACAGCGCGTCAACTTAGCTCGCACGCTGTTGCCCGATCCCGCTTTGTTGGTGCTCGACGAACCGACCACGGGCTTGGATGTGTTGGCCGCGCGTTCATTGGTGGAAGCCGTCTTATCCGCACGGCGACCTGGACGCTTAATTCTGATTGCCACACATGTGCTGCGCGAGGTCGAGTTGTGCGCCGACCGCATGCTGATGCTACGCCAGGGCAAAGTGGTATTCGATGGCGCACCGCACGAACTTGGGATGGGAGCCAACTTCGAAGCGTCTGTCCATGCGCGTCTGCATGCACCATCACTCGACGCGGTTGAGTCGCTGCCTTCCGCGCCAGAAGCTTTCACCTCTGAAACTGCCGCTCCTGAACCGCTAGGCGACCACGCGTGAATCTCCGCCATATCCTGCACGTTTTCCGCAAAGATGGTTTGGAGATTTTGCGCGATCGACGGACGTTATTCGTCAACGTCGTTCTGCCCGCACTGCTCTATCCCTTCATCGCGCTCTTCATGGTCCAGGTGGTTCAACTCACGCAGGGGCAACAAATTCCTCCACCGCGGGTGGCGTTGATCGATCTGCCGCCGCGTATGGCGGAACTTTTAATTGTTAAAGACGACGATCAAACGCCTGAAAAACCAGAGTCATCCTCGCTCCGTCCGCCTGTTCCTTCGACACCGATTCCACCCGCTAAAATCTCCTCCACACGCACGCGTGCCCAGGCGGTTGCGGCTGATCTGCCGCAGCGCGTCATCATTGCCTTACGCATCGCCGCACTTGAACTCTCCACGCTGGAACACCGCGAAAAACATGAACGTACGCCCGATCACAGCAACAAAGAACGGCAAGCTAAACTGAGCTTGCTCGACTTACTGCGCGCAAATGAATTGGCCGGTATCGTCATGAGCATCCCACACCGTACCCCGCGTTCGATTCAATGGTTTGCCACCTACGACAACGCCAATGTTCACGGTAACCGCGCACAACTTGCTGTCGCGAAGGCCGCTGAAAAATACAACCACGAACTGGTTCTTGAGCGCCTTGGTAATGCGGGCTTAGGCGAAATCGATCTCGCACCATTGCAGCTCGATACGTCTACCCTCGCGCAACCGGCAGAAACCATACGCACACAATTCGCTGGGATTATTCCGATGATTCTGGTGGTCTTCGCTGCGCTCGGAGCATTTTATCCCGCCATTGATTTGATCGCTGGCGAACGTGAACGCGGAACCCTCGAAACGCTTCTTTCTTGGCCCGTGCGACGACGCGATTTATTTCTCGGCAAGTTGCTGGTGACCTGCACCGCTGCGGTAGTGTCGGTGTTACTCAACCTCACTTCGCTGGGCATCACTATGGCGTTGGTGGTGCGACAAATCGCCGCTGCAGATGCCACGCTGGGCGATGCGATTAGCACCGGTGTCGGAACCTTTGCTCTATGCTTGGGCGTGCTGCTGCCACTGACATTAACCATGGGTGCGTTATCTCTGGCACTGGCCGGACTCGCAACGAGCGCCAAAGAAGCACAAAATTATTTATCACCGATGTTGCTGGTGGTGCTGGTCGCGGCGATGGTTGCGGCGATTCCCGATACTCGTCCAAGCCTAGCGTTAGATCTGATTCCCATAACTGGCTCGGTGCTGGCGCTGAAAGAATGTTTACAAGGACACGCGATACCATGGTTCCATCTGCTTATTTCGACCGGAGCTTCGATCGCCTTGGCAACGGTCGTGGTCGGCTGGGCAACGCGTTTATTGGATGACGAACGTTTTTGCTATCCCGGATTGGTACGCGCAGGCTGGGGCCGTTTTCGCGCCTGGGGCAAAGGACCGTCCGTACCTAATGGACTTGAGGTAATGGGAGTATTTGCCGTCGCCGTCGGTGGCATGACCATGGGAGCATCGCTATTTCAACACGCTCCAGCGCCGATTTTAGTCGCCGTCCCACTGCTTTTATTTGTTGCCACACCCGCGTTGCTGCATTGCTGGCTTGGCGCTTACCGCCCGGCTGAAGTCCTCCGTTTGACCAGACCACCTGGCCATGCGATCGCACGTGCATTGGCGGCGATCCCTTTTGCGATTTTACTCAGCTTGGCCATCGGTAATTTGCAACCAGCCGCGCCGCCAAGCGATCATACCGCCTTCGAAGCCATCGTCACGGAACTGCACGGCTATGGGCCAATCATCGAACTTTTATGCCTAGCGGTCATTCCGGGAATCTGCGAAGAGCTGCTTTGTCGCGGCACATTACTCAGCGGTCTCTCGCGCGGCACTGGCGCAGCTGGTGGCGTGCTTTTATCAGCGTTTTTGTTCGCCTGCCTGCACATGTCACCGTACCGATTTCTCCCACAATTTTCCCTGGGCATATTCCTGGCCGTGCTGGCGCTACGCTATCGCTCACTTTTTCCCTGCGTCATCCTGCACGCTGGCCATAATGCAGGAGTGCTACTCTTGTCAGATATCCCTGGGGTATCTGACGCCCTTGAAAAATTACCTCCATTAGCGGCCTTAGGCGTGGGTATCCTTGGTCTGTGGGTGCTGATCGTGATGCCATCCCGCAATGAACGAAATCAACTGACGTAACACAGCCCGGCCGAGCCGGAACCAAAGGTTCATGATCGTCTCGACCGGGCTGTTCGCTTGTTTCTGCGGGGGCTTTCGCCCCCACACCCCCGTGACACTAAGG
>JAYVSL010000248.1:0-3305 GCA_043775355.1 Planctomycetota bacterium | reverse complement strand
AGATGCTCCAGATCCATTCTCTTGCGTAGGATCGCGATCAGGACGTAGACGGTCATGGCGATCCAGACCTGGGTCTTCACTGCGTTTTCGGAAGTGCCAGGACTCTGGTAGCTGCTATACGTTCGACCTTATCCGACATGCATGACGAGGTCCAGTTATTGGCGCGGATAGGAGGTCCGCTGCAGACGGTAAGCTGGTCAGGCACCCGGTCACTTCGACCATTTCGCATGTCGCTTGGTGCTCCAAGCAGGACGACTCCGTTAACCCGGACCCTTCTCCACCCCGGAGAACTGGAGAACGACGGGCGTTTGGGACCGGTCCTGCTTGGTGGCCGGTCGGAGCGGCCCAAAACGGAGAACGGGGCTCTCCGGAAATGCGGTGAAATCCGCGTGTTTTATCGGGGTTCGGAGTGGAGTTCCCCATAACAAAAAACCCCACCGTTTCCGGTGGGGTTTTTATGGTTGCGGGGGCAGGATTTGAACCTGCGACCTCTGGGTTATGAGCCCAACGAGCTACCAGACTGCTCTACCCCGCGTTGTGGGAGGCGCAGCCTATGAGGAGAAGGCCGATGTCAAATGCTGGTATGCGTGATGGCAGCGGTGTTGACTAGGGACGACCGGTGACGGTGAGAAGTACGGTGCCGTCAGTGGCGGTAATAGTTTGAAGATTACCGGTTTTATCAGGGCTAATGGTGTAGGCGGTGCCGGCGATGGTGAGGGCGGTGTGGTTCCACTTCAGGTTTAATTTTTCTGTGTGCCTTGGACCGAAGAGATCAACCAGACGAATTTCTGCGCTGGTGTCGCTGTGCCAGCCGAGGCTGAGCAGTATTGGTGCTAGGCGCAGGTCCCAGCCAAGTTCACCAGTGCTGGTGCGGTGTTCGAGGTCGATGCGTTTGTCATCGCCATTGGCAACGGTGATCTCGCGAGTGATGGCATAGCCCTTGGGTGCTGAGGGCACTACCTGCGAACCGCTGTCGCGGCCATTTATCGCCACGATGAAGAGGTGCGGATCTACCAACAAAAATGGGCAATCGCTGATGTGGGCGCCGACTAATTCGGTTTCACTGGGTGGGGTGTAGACTAATTGGAGGACGCGGTTGTTGGCAAATTGCTTGTCTGCTGGGAGCAGTCGGAGCCAGAATGGTTGGCCAGCGAAAGTACCGTGTAGTTCCTGCAGCGCTGGGTCCACGGTTAATTCGGCGGCAGGTAGAGCGACGGTGCAGAAGAATGCGAGGGCAAGAGTGATATGGCGCATCATGGTTAGCTCCGAGTGTCAGCGAAAAATATCACAGGTGGAAGTCGTGGAGAAAAGTCGTGGAGGAAAGTCGTGGAGGAAAAGCTGATGGGAAGATACGCGGAACAAAACGAGTTAACGGCGGCGACGGGCGAGTTGGCCAAGGATTCCGCACGAGAGTCCGAATATAATCATGAGCATACCATATTCGGGACGCATTCCGTGCGTGGTGCTGAGGGGGCTGATCATAAACGCGGTGTCGATGGGATCGTTCACATCATAATACACTCTGACGTTATGTCCGTAGAGTGCGTTTTTCCACGCATCAGTGTCGGCTGCGCGAACGATGTGATCATGCTGGAGTGGCTGAAGATTTTTGTCAGTAAGGGCATAGCCAAGTGCTCGATTTCGCCCAGGTCCCGGCAGTGGATATTCATAGGCGATGGCAAGGCTCACCTGTTGGTCGTCGATGGGGACGGCAATAACGTCAAGAATCTGCCCGTTTACGGCGCGGAATTTCACCGACGCGCGTAGCAACGGCCAGCCAATGACGAGTCCAACGATCAGTAATAGGAGGCAAAC
The DNA here is from genome assembly GCA_043775355.1 of Planctomycetota bacterium. Lineage (GTDB taxonomy): Bacteria > Planctomycetota > UBA11346 > UBA11346 > UBA11346 > BOG-1363. The sequence goes on along the minus strand of JAYVSL010000248.1, from coordinate 1,490 downwards.
AACGGTGAGCAGACGTGGCATGTCAGGTGCCAACGACAACACGGTTGTTCAAGCAGCCAAGATGCAGTGGTCCATCAATGGTGCAGGTAACGAGATCGCCGGGTTGCAAAAAGCGAGGCGGCGTGCGGTAACAACCGACTCCAGCGGGGGTGCCAGTGCTGATCAGATCTCCAGGTTCGAGGGTCATGAAACGACTGATATAAGCGATGAGTGCGGGTACATCATGTATCAAGTCGGCGGCGGTGGCGTCTTGCAAGAGCTCATCGCCGATGCTCGTGGTTAGGCGCAGTGGCGAGAGCTCACGGATTTCATCCGCCGTGACGAGCGCTGGACCGCAGGGAAAAAAAGTGTCGCAACTTTTTCCACGAAAGAATTGACCATCGCTTTTTTGCCAGCGTCGACCAGAGACATCATTACCGACGAAATATCCGGCTACATAGTCGAGTGCGTTTTGGCGTTGGATATGGCGAGCGCGTTGTCCGATGACGGCGACGAGTTCGACTTCGTAATCGGGGCCGCAATCGTCAGCTGGCAGCACGATGTCATCGGTTGGCCCACAGAGCGCTGTCGGTGCTTTGGCAAAAAGCAGGGGCTCTAACGGCCAAGGTTTGCCCTGTTCCGTCGCGTGACCTTTAAAATTTAATCCGATGCAAATAATTTTACTGGGATCGGTTATTGGTGGACCCAGACGCACCTGGGTAAGCGGAATGCGATGACCACGCGTTTGCTCGGCTTGTTGTACGAGCACAGCGACACGCGACAGATGATCACCGGCAATCAGTGCGCGAACGTGGTTGGGAAGTTTTGGATCAAGGGTGGTGACAGGGAAGATCGAGAGGCCATCGGCGCTCAGCACGCCGGCTTGTTCCATTCCACGATCACCGAAGCTGACGATGCGCATGGGTCACGAGTGTTGAACGTCCGCGAGAGTGTTCAACTGCGCTCAAAGGGAATTTCTCGTCGTGCCTATCGCACCGAAGTCATCGTTGATGGAAAACAGGGATAGGGAGGTGGTGAACGGGTGCACAAAGCACCGCAATTTTTTCAGGGCTTTGGCTCGGTTTCCGTGCTGACGGGTCGACTCTCGTCGGTTGGTTTGCGTTTGGTCCAATCCTCCGGCGAAAGCGACTGGACCTCAAGCGCTGCCGTCAACACATAAGCGATGGGTGGAATGGCTTGCTTGGCAGTTTCACCTTCGCCGCCCCAGGGTTCGCCGACCGCGACACCATCGTGCGGGCGATCGCTCCACATCACTACCATATCCGTTGGCGCATTCGCGGGAGGTTTGCGGTATCGATACATACCAGCGCCGCGCACGATGGTGCTGGTTGGGGGCAATTGAGCGACGCGTAAGAGTTGTGCGGTCGTGTCCGGCCAGGTTTGTTGATCGATGTGGCTTCCGGAAATTCTGGCCGCTGAAATTCCGGAAATTCTGGCCGGTGCCCGCCCTGCGGGTCCTTTGGGATCCTGCCTGTAGGGTGGTCGCACCA
>JAYVSL010000247.1:0-31753 GCA_043775355.1 Planctomycetota bacterium | reverse complement strand
GGTCGCTCTGACGATCACGTCCGTCTGGTGCGAGTGCGACAAACCGTTGGCGAAGATACGGTGGTCGAAGGCACCGCCGATGATCGCGCGCAAATGATGAGTTTTCTGACGCGCCTGCGCCGGGATCAGAATGTCAGCTACGCCGAAATTCGCAGCAGCCGCAGTCCGAGCAAAGAAGCGACGACGGTGGTCTTTGAATTGGTCCTACGTCTTGGATCGACTTCTTCACTAGAGAAAATGGAAAAAACAGAGAAAGCAAAAGCTTCACCTGGAAATTCGCTGGACCCAAATCTGAGCACGCCTAAGGCGACAACGGAAACGACGTCATTGCATAAATTGCTGCCCAGCGAATTAAACCACCAGCAAGGAGCACGTCATGCAGAAGCGTGAACGTTTGCTGGTCGGCGCGATTGCCCTCTTGCTCGGCGGATGGACCGTCGACAGCGTGGTGGTGCAACCAACGTTCGCGTGGTTTGCTGCCGTAGAAAAGCAAACCATCGCAGCACAAACCGAAGCGGGCGAAGCTCAGGCGCTGATCGATCGTCAAACCCGCATCATGGCGGAGTGGCGCGGACGCCATGCTGCTGGTTTGCTTGATGATGAAGGCCAGGCGCGCTTTCGTTTACAGAAAACTTTACAAAACGCAGCTCAAAGCAGTGGTTTCAACATCGCTTCCGTCAGCGGTGGCCAACTGATCCCCGCCGGGCAGGAACTTCATTATGATGTCTTACGCCTGACCATCAGCGGCAACGGCTCACTGAGCCAAGTTCAGGCTTTTGTCGCCGCGATCGAAATCGCTGCCATGCCGCTCGCCATCGAACGCTCCGAATGGTCTGCTGGCGATGCGCGTAAGGACCATCTGGATGTGGCGCTCACGCTCTCGACACGATTGGTGTCCGCCGCCGCTCGTGCTGGACGCACGGTGCCGAGCGACACCACGCCATGGACTCCTGCTGCACGCGATCCATCGATTGATGTCGCGGTCGCAGCCACCAAACCCTTCCTGGCTGATCGCCAGAGTTCACCACCAAAAAGTGAAGCGGTTACGAAAACAAAAAAATCTGCGGTTGCCGCTAGCACCACCACCGAACGCAAGGGCTGGGCGGTCGTGGGCATCGCTATTCATGAAAATAATGGGAATAACCGTAGCGGCTTAGCCTTCTTGCGCCACCAAAGCGATGGCACCGAGCGCAGCGTACGAGCCGCCGATGTCATCGATACCTTCACCGTCGTTGCCATTGATGCGAACGGCTTACGGCTGAGCGATTCCAACGGAGAAACCACCGTTGCTGTTGGCCAAGATCTTACGGGTCAAACCGTCACTGGGGCGCTTCCCACAGTGCCAACGCTTCCCACGGCTACTTCGGCATCTGCATCTACCGCAGCGAATACCAACAGCACCACATCGACACCAAGCGTGACTCCCGCCGCCGCTGCCGCACCGTTTCAAATTCCTACAGCCACCGCCGATCCTGCTCGTGATGCGATCCTGCAACGCTTACGCGAGAAACGAAATCGTACGCCATGAACGATCATTTTATTTCCTATGGTTTTATTTCCGCCGCCCAACCGAGGCCTCGATCAGCTATGAGACATATCCCACTCTCGTCCCTTCTCTTGTTGTTAGCCTGTGGCACGGCGCTGAGGGCTGAAGATCCGGTCACTCCACCGCCCAAGCTGACGCCTCCTACCGAGGTTCCGCCGGTCGCTGCTGATGGCCGCTTCGTGTTGGAATTCCGTGGTGCGCGGCTTGGCCAAGTGCTTGATTATTTGTCGCAACAAGCGGGTTATGTCATTGCCAATCCGGTGGAGCTACCCGCGCCGCTGACCTTGGTGGCGAAACAACCGGTAACCGCACAAGAAGCCGTAGATGCGCTCAACGGCGTCTTGCTGTTGCAAGGTTTCGCCGTGATTGTGCGGCAGAAAACCCTGCACGTCGTTCCATTGCCCATCGCACGGCAACAGAACTTACCAGTGATGATTGGCATTGATCCGGATAAAATTCCCGACACCGATATATTAGTCACCCAGGTCATGCCCGTGCTCTTTGCCACGGTGAAAGATCTTGCGGAAAATCTTTTGCCGTTGCTGAACCCCGCCTCGGCGACGCTGGCAGCAAATGAAAGTAGCAACGTTCTTATTTTAACTGACACCCAAGCGCACGTGAAACGAATCGCTGCGATCATTCAGGCTATTGATCGCTCTCAGAGTGGTGACCAGAAAGTAAAAGTTTTCCAGCTTGCCCATGCCGATGCCGAAAAAGTGTCACAGATTATTAATTCCATCTATGGCCGTCAGTCTTCGCAACAGGGCGGCAGCAATGCATTTCAATTCGCCCGTGGTGGTGGCGGAAATAACGGGGGGAATAATTCCAACAATGGTGGACGTGGCAGTGGCGGTAACGGCGGCGGCAACGGTGGCAGCCAAACCCAAGGCCAGAATAGTACGGGTCGCGAGGTCGAGGTACACGCGGCGGCTGATAGCGGAACCAATAGTTTGGTGGTGCGCGCCTCGCCCGAAACGATCGACATGCTTTCTGCCATGGTTCAGCAACTGGACGTCGATAATTCCGCGCGTGACGACGTCTTGCTCTATCGCGTGCGCAACGGCAAAGCCGCTGATTTAGCAACCTCGCTCAACTCATTATTCCAAGGCGTTCAGAGCGCCACGACGTCAACCCAAACACGCACTGCTGGTCAGTCGCAAGCGCGCAGCACTGGCGGAAATGCCGCTCTAACAAGCGGGCGAAACGCCTTGACTCAGGCGGCACCGGCCGCTCAAGGTGGCAACAATGCTGCCAGCGGCGATTCGAGTTTGGATCTTTCCGGTCAAGTACGTGTCGTTGCTGATGCGACCAGTAATTCGGTCATGGTCTTATCGCCGGAACGCAACTTCGTGCGCCTGCGTAAGCTGCTCAACGAACTTGATCAACCCGTCAAGCAAGTGCTGGTACGGGTGCTGGTGGCGGAAGTAACGCTGGAAAAAGGTATCGACCTCGGCGTTCAACTCACCGGCGGGACACGCGGCACTACCGCAGTTCCAGCCACCGCATCAAACGTCTTCAGCGACTTTAACTTATTTGATTCCGCGTTGGGCGTTAATGGCTTCCTTATCGAAAACACTGATTTTCGTGCTTCAATTCGCGCACTAGCCACCAATAGCAATTTTGACGTGCTGTCGCGTCCATACATTTTAACCACCGACAACAAAGAAGCGACGGTCAACGTCAGCCAAGAAGTACCCATCATCAACGGTTCGCGTACCGATCAAAATAATAACGTCACGACCACTTTTGATCGACGCGACGTTGGTATTATTCTGACCGTCACGCCGCAAATAAATTCCGAGGGACTGGTCGTGCTCGACGTGTCGCAGGAACTTTCTGCGCTCAGTGATCAGGCCATCCCAGTTGCTGCCGATGTGAAGTCACCAATCATCAACAAACGGACGATGACGACGCGCGTATTGGTGGAACACGGGCAAACGGCGGTCATCGGTGGTTTGGTGAAAGACCAGATTTCCGAAACCGTGCAAAAAGTGCCGCTGCTGGGTGATATCCCTTTACTGGGCGCGCTATTTCGCCGCACGAAATCAACCAAGACGCAAACCGAACTGCTGGTATTTTTGACTCCGCAGGTGGTGCGAAATCCGGGTGAGTTGGCTGACCTAAGTCGCCAATTACGTGGCGAAATGCAACGTCTCGACGCGGCGGTGGAAAAGGGTCTCCTGCAACAACATCTGGATCAGCTTGGCCATTCGAAGGCAGCCGGATCTACCGGAGTGATTCCCGACACGGAGGAAAAGAATGAGAAATAAACTTATTTCGCCGTCGCTCCCTGTTTCCCGATTCCTGTGGAGCGCTCTCTGCCTGTTGATTTTTTTTGTCCTTGGTTGCGGCGATGATCGCGCGGCAAAAAAGGAAGATCCGCAACGGCCACCGTGGCCAGAGGAAGGCGCGCCCGCTGCCTTACACGATTTAGCGGAAGATATGTTGGCCTATCAGGGCACGCTTGGGCGTTTGCCGAATGATCTCGCGATGCTGGATCGTTCTGGACTCATCAGCGGCGGACCGTACGCAAAAATTGGCTACGCCTATCACCCGACCGGAATCGGCGTGCTGAAAGATGGCTGGCGAGTGATGGTCGCCGACGATCGTTTGCGCCAAGCCGATCGGCTGTGGTGCATTGTGCGACCACCCGTTCGCGTCACCGGCTTGCCAGGATTGCGCATCGTACAAATACCGCTGGATGAACTCCGTGCCGCTGCGGCTTCCGCTGGCGGAGGATAATGATCTCGTGACCACACGCCTGTTGCTGATTGAAGATAATGATCGTTTGCGCGAATCGCTCGCCACGGGCCTGCAAGCGCAGGGTTATCACGTCGATGTTGCCATCGACGGTTTAGACGGCTGGCGCCAGGCGAGCGAAGCGACCCACGATTTGCTCGTGCTTGATCGTATGATGCCTGGGCTTGATGGACTTGAAATTCTGCGCCGATTGCGCACGTCTGGCTCATCCGTTCCGGTGTTGATGCTGACCGCGCGTGACGCGATCGAAGATCGCGTGCAGGGACTTGATGCGGGAGCCGATGATTATCTGACCAAGCCGTTCGCCGTGAGCGAATTACTCGCGCGTTTACGCATGTTGCTACGCCGTGGCCAACATCGTGCCGACCCGGTGGTGACGCTCGGCGATTTAGAAATCGACACCGTCGCGCGTGCGGTACGGCGGGCTGGACGGCGGCTTCACGTCACCCCGAAAGAATATTCTTTAATTGATTATCTCCTCGCCCATCCTGGCGAGGTCATTAGCCGTGCCGAATTAGCCAGGCAGCTTTACGAAGATGAAAGTGAAGCGAGCACCAATGCGGTTGAAGTCTTGGTCATGCGTCTGCGGCGGAAGCTGCATCCTCCTGGCGCACCGCCCGTGCTGCATACTCGCCGAGGTTTTGGTTATCAATTAGGCGGTGATCCGTGAACGAGAATCGCCTACCCCACTTATCATTTCACTCTATCAGAAGCTGCCTGGAAACTGGAGAATGACATGAAGAACCGAAGAACCGGAGAATCCAAAAGCCAAGAACTGGCGTGGAATACTTTTTTTGAATCCATTCATTCTTCGGTCCTTCGGTACTCCATGTCAGATTTCTCGTTTTCCAAACGGTCTCGCTCATGACCAGTCTTAATCGTCGCGTAATTTTTGCGGTCGTTGGGGTTACGTCGTTAGTGGTCTTCATTGCGGCCTTGGGATTGTGGCTTACCACGCGCTCGGTATTGATGCGCGAAGTCGACCGTGAATTGATGTCACGTATTGAGCGCATGAAACGTTTTGAATGGATTGGGTCACCAGATTTCTGGCACTCCAGCAACAGTACGGAAGCTCGGCGCCGCTTTGAGCGCTTCAGCGTCAGCTCTGGCGATGGACGCTTATTTTTACAGGTGATCGATGCGACGGATGACAGTGAACTGTACCGCTCCGCGACGCTTACCCCAGGGCTTGACCTTGCCCCGCTTACCACACCAACGCACGTTACGGATACCGTGATCAATCATTCTTTGGCCGATGGATCTGGCGTCCGTTTAATCGCCTTTCACATGGCGCGTAACCCATCTCGAATAGATGCCCCAAGCTGGCGCCGCGAAGGCGGGCAGCGTGCTGAAGGACCATCGAACAATGAAAAAACTTCGCGTGCAACGCCAAATAAAGCAGCGCTTATTTCTACGCCCAATAAGAATTCAGCTGCCATCCCTGATACCAATACTTCAGGAGTGATGATCTTTGTCGGGCTCGGGCTTGAACAGGTCGACGGTGAACTATCACGCATGGCCATCGTACTTGGTGTGCTGTGGGCAGCAGCAACATTGTTGGCGCTCGCCTCTATTTTATTATTACGTCCGGCAGTTTTACGCCCGATCAATGAGCTTGCTGCAGCCATCGCCCGTTTAGGACCTGACGATCTGGCCGTACGAGTGCCAACGACTTTGGCACCACAAGAAATGCGCGTGGTTGCTGATTGCCTCAACGGGTTACTTGATCGACTGGAACAGGCTTTCACGCGCGAACAGGCAACCATCGCTAATATCGCCCATGAGCTGCGCACGCCTGTCGCCGAACTACGCACAGCGCTGGAATTCCGCCGTCTGACTGCCAATGCCGCCGAACATCAGGTAATCGACGGCTTGCTCGGCACCGTCATGCGTATGCAAAATCAGGTGACGAATCTGCTCTTGCTTGCTCGTCTTGAAGCCGGCAAAGAACCGTTGCAACGCAGCGATACTGACCTTGGAGAACTTACTACTGAAGCCATCGAACGATGGGAAGAACGCGCAGATACCGCTGGTTTGCATGTCACGGCAGAACCATTCGCGCCCGCGCCAATAACCACCTCACCCGATCACCTGGGGCTGGTACTGGATAATCTCCTCAGCAACGCCATCGCGCATGGCAGCAACGGTGACGTTCGCGTTGTGCTGAGCGCCGAAGCAACGGCGTTACGAATCACCATCACCAATCCTTTCTCCGGTAACATCAACCCGCAATTGTTAGGTCAGGCTTACTACCGTGGTGACCAAGCCCGTCATGAAGGCGACCACAGCGGTTTGGGCTTAGCCCTCTGCCAACGCCTCTGTCGATTATTGGATGCGCAATTAGAATTGGACGGCAACGCTGGGGTTTTTCGAGCAAGCGTCGTGCTCAAGCGACGAGCGGCGTAAGCATCAGTGCCTTTGTGTATATCGAACGCTAACGCCGAATGCCTCCAGACATGGCCTTGCCGTTTAGCGATCTGCGCCAGCATGCCCGCCCATGATCCTGGATAAAATCGTTGCTCACAAACAAACCGAAATCGTGCGCTTACCGCCCGTTGATCGCAGTGTGCTGCGTGATCTGCCTGCATGTCGTGGTTTTCGTGCGGCTCTGAAGCGTCCGGCGAATGACACCATCCATGTGATTGCCGAATGTAAAAAAGGTAGCCCTTCCAAGGGTGTCTTCGTTCACGATTACGATCCCGTGGTAATTGCTTTTCAATATGTATTCGGCGGCGCGAATTGCTGCTCTGTACTAACTGATGAACGGTTTTTTTACGGGCACCTTGATCATCTCAAACGCGTACATGCTGAAGTTGCCATTCCGACCATTCGTAAAGATTTTATCATCGATGTCCGTCAGATCGCCGAAGCGCGACTTGCTGGTGCCGATGCCATCCTGCTCATCGTCGCCTGCCTTGAAGATGGCCAGATGCGTGATTTGCAAGGTTTTGCCAAAGAGATCGGCCTGGACGTGTTGACGGAAGTTCACGACGCCAAAGAAGCCGCCCGTGCGGTGAACGTTGGCACCGACTTGGTTGGAGTGAACAACCGCAACCTCAATGATTTTTCCGTTAGTCTGAATACGACCTTTGATCTACTGCCTGGATTAATTGATGGCCAACGCGTGGTCGTCAGCGAAAGCGGCATTCGCACCCGCGCCGATTGCCAAGCCTTGGAAGCGGCTGGCGTCGACGCGGTTTTAGTCGGCGAAGCCCTGATGACCGCAGCGGATCCGAGTGCCGCTCTCCGTAAATTGCGTGGTAAATTGCTGATGTAATTTCTTTACCCGTCGCTGGCCTTCTTGCAGCGTAAACCGGCAGAAAAATATTTCGGACATCGACGGCAAACGTCGTTACCGTGCCCTTCATGATCACGCTTAAATTTTCTCCTGACCAAGGTCAGGGCCTCAAAGTCACGGTTGAAGGCGGTCGTTACCTGATTGTCGACTATGGTCGAGAAGGCTGGGACGCGACCTTTACGTCGACTGCTGGTGAAGAAGTAGCACTGCCACCCGCTAAGGGCGGGCGCTTTCACAGCGCGAGCCGACATGCCATCGCCGCGTGCCAGGAACATTACCGACGGCTAAGCGACAAATTACCTGATGCTCGGTTAGACCCTCCGTCTCTGCCTCAAGCAAAATTACACTAAAAACCGCATACTTTTGCCATCACTTGATGTCGTCTCGCAATGGTCCACTGATGTTACGTCGGTAAAAACGCGTCGTATTTCCTTGGATCCCTTGCGTTCGTTCCGCAATCGTCTGGATGAAAAATTTAGTAGTTTCCGGTTGTTGTTGCGGCAGTGAAAATTCTTGTGCTCGCGCCAACAAGAGCTGACCTTCTTGCTTCAGCTTTTCGATTTTTCGCAACACCTCTCGCTCAAAGAATACTGAATTATTCGTCGGTACGCTTTCTTCGACCACCACGGCGGCATACGTACGAAGGTCACTCTCGTTTCCCAATAGCACCATCATCGTATGTGCTAAGGCCAAGATCTTGTCGGTTACGGGCAATTCTCCCTGACCGTTCCAGACGGGCTGATTGTTCTTCCACCAAACCACCATGGCACGGTAACGGCTCATAATTTCAGCGGTCCGCTGCGTGCCACCATCTACGTTTGACCTCTCCGCCTGACAGCGCCAACTGGTCAGATGTTGTATTCCAAAGGCGTCCACGTGAGCCACCAGGGACCAGAAATCTTCCGCGATAAGACCGCGAAATAATGAAACATTGCCTGCGGCTTTCAGCGCCCCACCCCAAGTCGAAAGCGTCATATCCAACAGCACTAAAACTGCGCCCGCAGGAATGATACCGTGCTCAAGACAGCATGGCATACGATTCGGAATACCACGCGCCCGAACAACCCCAATGACCATGTCACCCTTCGCCGCTCGGCGCTGCGCTTCGCTAGCCGAGGCCAAGATAAATGGAGATGCGTCGCTATTTTTTTGCAACTGAACTTTGCGAAAAAAAGACGTCGTCGATGTCGTTGGGATACTCATACCATTGCGGTCAATTCTTTGGCGTTCACTTCGTTTTGGAAAAATATTTGCGGCCGTCTGCAAGCCCATTTCAGTACATAATTTTTTAGTGCCCGGCCGTCATCTTGCTCACGTGAGCTCATCGAGCGAGCAGAGAAAATCCATTTGAAACGTACACAACTCATCTGCTTCTTCGTCATTTTCTTCGTTTTGGTTTGGCTTAACGGACCCTGACTGGACTTTAATTTTTTGCAACTCGAACCACCGACATTACCTTCGCTCGACAAAATTTGACTGACACATTCACGCCTGATCACTTTTGACGTGAAATAATCGATTAAAATATGAACGCCGGTCATCTAGCCTCAGAAATAGCTGCTAAAATATCCCACACGCCAATTGCGCCGACGGCAGAAGTCTCTGACCCGCAACGGATCGTGACGAAATAGGGAATCGCTCTCTGCACTTATAATCCCATGAAACCGCATGTGTTCGTGTGATGTTACATGAAAGAGGTGAATAAGGTCTTTGCGCTGATGGTCACCTAGGACATCACTTTCCCGCTACGCACCAAAGCATGCGTACTATCACATATGGCACGGGAGCTAAAGTCGTTCTGTGAGTCAGCGGGCTGTTGCCAAATAATACGAATGCGTTGCATCGCCCGTGGAACTGTATGCACGGTGCCGACCTTAGCCCGGCCGTAAACGGCACCATGAGGAATCCAGCCAATGCGAACGAAACCCCTCATGACTTTGGCAATATTACTGACGTTACTCATCGGCACTGACGTCTTCAGTGCCCAACAAGTTGAAATACAACTTCGCTCTGGGCAAAAAATCACCGGTGAACTCATCAGCGAAGACGCCAGTCACGTCGTGATCAAAACGACCACGATCGGTAAATCCGGACGCACGATGTCCATGACCGCAGATTACAAGCGCGGCGAGATCACTGCGCTGACTCATCTAGCCGACCTCGAACAGACTTACGCAAATCGTTCCGCCACATCCAAAACCGCCGACGAACATAGTGCACTTGCCACTTGGTGTCGTGAACATGCCATGCTGGATCAAGCCGTTGAACAAGCCAAGCAAGCCCTAGCCCTTAATAAGGATCACACTGCCGCTGCGAAATTGATGACCGATCTTGGATGGGTACAGGCCGATGGAAAATGGATTAAAGAGGCTGATCTACTCGCGAGTCAGGGCAAAGTGCGCTATCAAGGAAAGGTCATGACGCTTGAAGAAGCAAAAGCGGCTAAAGCACAAGAAAAGCAACAGCAAACATTGAAAGAGGCCCAGCAAGCCATTGACGACAAAACTTCTGCGCTGGCAAAACTTGATCATCAAATTGAAGAACTACCCAAGCGACCCGCACAGATAGAAACTGAAATGACCAACGACACGGCAGCAATGGCGACCGCTCAGGCCGCCGCTCAACGCGTTACCGATGCCAAGGCTGCCGCAAGTGCCGCCGATGCTGCGGTGCAGCAAGCTCAGGCAACGCTCCCGCGTATTGTCGATGCCACGGGAAAAGTAACGGTCGATACGTCATCTTTACTCCCGCTGATTCAGGCCGCCGAAACCGCACAAAAAGCATACAATGACGCACGACGTGGCCTGCGCGCTGCTGAAGAAGAATTCGCGCGCCTCAAAGATCACCTCGCCAAACTTCAGACTGAGAAAAAATCGCTTGAGAAGAAAGCCATTGATCTTAAAGCGAAACGCGAAGCCCTGGCTAAAGAACTGGAAAAAGCCAAAGCCGATCTTGCCGCCATGCCCGCTGCGCCAACGATTACCGCTCCGGCGCCCAAAATACCTGGTGAAAACCCAAGGAAATAATCGCTTATTCGAATATGGACCGCTTATTAAATAGGCGCTTCTGATTTTCTCATGGCTGACAGCATATTGAAATGTGGCTGAACGCCTACCCAATAAAACATTTTTCCGGCCATTATCCTGCATCCTCACAAATATCTGTGCTCAAAATATCCGTTCGGCGATGCCTCGACGGTGACTGATTTGAACACTCTGCGTCTTGGTATTGCCAAACACCATGATAATTCTCATTCACTGAGAAAAGCTAACCAAGCTAACCGTCGTTCATGAACGGAAGAACAAGGCAACCATGGATCTCATCCCGCGCGACTGGACCATTCCTGATGTGCTGCGTAGTCGCCTGGGCGATGAAGGTGGTCGACAGCGCGCCATATTTGCCGACGGACATCTGCTTTTGGTGTTACACGAAGTGCCTAAGCCGAATGATTCTGATCGCAAAACGCGACTGCTCTGGCGTGCGCCCAATGGCACCTGGGATTCTTCGTCCCAGGGTGGTGGAGTGCAATCATTGCTGCGCCACCTGGCGGAATTTAGTAAGGTGATTGATGCCTTGGAAGAACGCCTGCTTCATGCGCAGCTCGCGCACGACTACTTTTCTATTCTTCAACACGTCTCGCCGTTGTGGCGTTCAACTCGGAACATGGCCAATACTTTCCAAGAGGCCCGTGGCTTAATAGAAAATGATCGCGACTTAATTATCGCACGGGACAAAGCCGGTAATCTTGAACGCGCTTGTGAGCTTCTGCACGCTGACGCCGTCCATGGCCTTGATTATACCATCGCTCGTCAGGGCGAAGAAATGGCCAAGGCCAGTCAAGACATGGCCAACGCCGGGCATCGCCTCAATTTGATGGCGGCGCTTTTTCTGCCGCTCACCGCGGTGACCTCGATATTCAGCATGCAGCTGAGCAGCGGCCTCGAACATATCGCCAGCCCCTGGTTATTCTGGGGCGTGTTAGCGGTCGGCATAACGATCGGCCTGATCATCAAAGCTGGAATTACTCAGCCACCGAAGTCCGGAAAAAACATCCCGCGATAAGCCACTGACAAAACCGCGCTCTTATCCTAAACTCAGAGATCGAACACAGCGCACCAGCGCACCAGAGCAGAGAAAGAGCGAGACTCTTTTTTAACGATCACCCGAAAGCACTCTGGTGTTTCGACGTAACGTCTTGTCTCTTCCTCTGGTGCGCTAGTGCGCTGTGTTCTATCCCTGGGTTTAGGCTCATTGCAGAGCAGTTTTAGGCGGTAAATCCCCAGCGTTCACGCCATTGTTCAAACACTATCAGGTTCCAAATTCTTTGCGTGTTGTCTTTGCTGCGTCGACGATGGGAACTGCGTACGTCTTGCACGACGTCAGCAGAAAAGATTCCGACATCGCGCAGGCGTTTGGGATCCAGGTAGGTGTCGACCAATGGTTTTAAAGGTCCGTGCAGCCAGCGATCGAGCGGAGGCGAGAAGCCCATTTTTGGTCGTTCGATCAGCGCGCGATTGACATGGCGGTAGAGCACTTGGCGCAACAAATGTTTGCCGGTACCGCCGTGAATTTTAAACGCTTCGGGTAAGGTAAGTGCAAATTCGACCAGTTGATGATCGACTAATGGTTCGCGGCCTTCAAGGCCGTGTGCCATGGTCGCGCGGTCAACTTTGACGTGGATGTCGTCGACGTGATAGGTCAGTAAATCGACCGCCATCATGCGATTGAGATCATCAAGTGGAAAGCGATCCCACATATCAAAAGCGGTTTCGCCCATGGCCGCAGGCGTGGTCAGTAACTGATCGACTTCGCCATCCGTAAAAGCTTGTTGCCCAATGACGAACGCGGCGTGAGCCAAAGCTCGTGGAGATGCGAGGATTTCTTTCGCTTTAATCAGCTTAGTGACACCGATGCCCCAGCGGCGCGCGAGATGGTTCAGCAGAGCGCTCGGTAATTTAGCACGTAGCGCATCGCTGCCCCAATGATTGGCTAAGCGTCGAGCGCGATCGCGGCTGCGCCAATATTTGGGATAACCACCGAATAATTCATCACCACCATCGGCAGACAACGCCACCGTCACGTGTTGGCGCGCGAACTTGGCCAACAACAGCGATGGCATGGTGCTGGCATCACCGAATGGCTCATCCCACACATCCGGTAATTGCGGAATGATAGCGAGCGCCGCGTCAGCGTCTTGATCACATTCGTGATGTTCACTGCCAAGGGCTGCGGCAACGGCGCGGGCATAGGGCGCTTCGTCCAAGCCGGAACCACGGAAGCCGATGGTGAAGGTTTTCAGGCGCGTGGAAGATTCTTGGCTGAGCAGAGCGAGCAATAAACTGGAATCCACGCCGCCACTGAGAAAAAGTCCAACCGGGACATCGCTGACTAAACGTAAGCGAAAAGCCTCACGCAGGCGGCGTTCAAGTTCATCGGTCGCCTCATGCTCATCACCGCTAAATCCCGGTTTAGTCGCAGCCTCTTCCAAGCGCCAATAAGCACCACGTTCGATTTTTCCTTCACGATCAATGGTCAGCCAGGTTCCCGGCGGTAATTTCTGGACGTGTTGGCAAATCGTATGCGGGAAAGGAATGTAGTTATATTGCAGAAATAACCGCATCCCGGTGTGGTCGATGCGTCGTGGAAGATCTGGATGAGCATAGAGTGACTTCAGCTCGCTGCCGATCAGCGTCAGGCCATCACGATGATACCAGTAAAGCGGTTTGACGCCGATGCGGTCGCGGCACAACAGAAGACGTTGTTCGCGATCATCCCATAAGGCCAAGGCCCACATGCCGCGAAAGCGCGTGAATGCAGCCGTGCCCCATTGCGCATAAGCGGCCAAAATAACTTCCGTGTCGCTGTGAGAGCGGAAGGCGTGACCAAGCGTGGCGAGTTCGCTGCGGATCTCGGCGTGGTTGTAAATTTCTCCATTAAACACCACGTGATAACGACCATCGCCAGAGGCCATCGGCTGGTGGCCGAGCGGACTCAGTTCAATGACCGACAAACGACGATGACCCAGCGCAACGCTGTCGTGCGCAAACCACGCAGCTCCGGCATCGTCAGGACCACCGGCGCGCATGGTGTCGCGCATGCTTTCGATTAACCCACGCGTGTTTCGCGCGCGCGGGCCACGGCGATCGATGACAGCGACAATGCGACACATCGGTGTTTAGCTCGGTTCCGGCCAAGCCGGTTGGCCAGCACGCAAGCGTTCGTAAAGGGCTTCCGTGCGACGAGTCATCGATTCGACGCTGTAAAAGCGGCGAACGCGGTCTTGGCCAGCAAGAGCAAGACGTTGAGCGGTGACGCGGTCAGTAAGTTGAGCGATGACCGCCGCAGCGAAACCCTTAACGTCGTGCGGCGCGACTTGACGACCGGTGACACCATCTTCAACCACTTCGCCGATGGCACCAACGGTGGTGCTGACGACCGGCACACCCATCGCCATCGCCTGGGTTAAACTTTGCGGCACGCCTTCGTCGCTGACGGAGGGTAATATTTTCAGGTCAAGTGCTGCCAACACCTCGGGAATATCTTGGCGCAAACCGGCGAAAAAGACGCGATCGCTGAATCCAAGGCGAGCGACCTCAGCCCGGAGCATTTTTGGCATGGGGTTTTCATCTAAAACATCCCCAACAATCAGGAACCGTACGTGAGGAACCGCCGCGACGATCGTTGGTAACGCTGCCATCAATACCACGTGGCCCTTCATCGGACGCATCATTGCAATCATACCGACCAGCGGCGCATCATCAGGGACGGAAAATTCACGTCTGATTTTATCGCGACTGTAAGCGCTCGGATTAAAACGCGACAGATCAACACCCGTGGCAATCGACAGCAATTTTTCAGGACGCATGCGATTCACGTTGATCAATTGCAGACGTAAAGCTTCACCCGTGGTGACCACGGCATGTGGGCGACCATACACCCAACGCGTCGGCCAATTTCGTTTTACCGGAATAGAAAGATGACGCGTGCGCACCAAGCGCACGTTCGGCATGGTGCGGCAGGCCAGTGCGCCATTCCACCCGTCGATGGAACTATGAGTGTTCAGCACATCGATTTTTTCACGCAGCATGAACTCACGCAAACCGCGAATGGTCGCCCGATCAAATTTCCCAGCAAAAGGCAGGGTAAACGGCGCATCGCTGGTGCCCGCCGTGCGGCGGACCAATTCACTGTCGGGCGCTGCTGCTAACCACACGGTGTGCCCACGCAAACGCATGGCTTTGATTTCACTCAGGATGCGCAGCTCTTGGCCACCCCATCCGCGCGAGGCTTCGGTATGCAGGATATTCATCGGTGGGCGGGAGTATGGACCAAACGACCAGCTGACCAGAGCAGACCCCTGATGAGAAGGGCTACAGACGACAAGCTACGGACCACCGGATCGTGCTGCGACGTTATGGACAAACCGGTGGCCTGTCGTCTGTAGCCCTCTCATCAGCCTAAAACGCGGCATTATTGCTCTCACGCAGCACCAGAACAAAAGAGCGGTCGGAGCTTTCATGTCGTCGTGTGCGTCAACACTCTGGCGCATGACCCGCATCGCCCTTTTCGTTGAGATCCCAGGCGTATTGGTGGCGGCCTGGGCGCCAGATGTCTTACTCCCAGATGTTGGCTTGGCGCTTCGTCGTTTGCGGGATCGCGGCGTTTCGGTGATAGCGATCACCGATCGTCCACCCGTTGAAACCGAAGATTTCGCTGAATTCAGTCAAGAATTACAAAATAAGATTTCTCAGTTGGGTGGTAAGTTAGAAGCGGTGTATGCGGCCTTACCGGATCGTCCGGCGTCCTGGCGCAAACCACGCCCAGGCATGTTGCTAACCGCAGCGCGCGAGTTGGACATCGATCTTCCTGGCAGCTGGCTTATCGGCACCAACGCGAACGATGCTCAGGCTGCGGCGCAGGCCGGCTGCGCCGGCGCGGTGTTAGTCGATGGTTCCGAAACCCATCTGGAAGACCTCGGTATTGTCGTGGCAATCGCGCGCGATCTTGCCGACGCCCCACGCGTGATGATTCCGCGCCAGGGTGGCTGTTGGCATGATCTGCAAAAGTAACTACATCCATCCATTATTGGATCTCCAACCGGCGCTTGGTAGCGATTACGATGGTCATCTCCAAGGGGTTAAATTCCTGTGAAAAATCAACGTACCAGCCCAGGTGACGTCGGATTCATCTGTGCTTCATTTTCAAACTGCGCGAGCAAAGCGGAAGCCAACAAGATCTGATCGTTTGACCATTGCGGGGTTTTCTCAATTAAAAATACCAATAATCGCGGTGCCTGGCTGGTAGATTGTCGTGCTGCTCGGCGCTTCAACGCTGCCTGAAAAGCTTCAACTACCACTTGTCGATCGAAGGTGCCGCTATCAATCGTGCTGACGCGCTCCGCCGATAAACGCATGGCCAATAATCCTACCTGATCATCGAGCGCTCTTCCCGTTGGCTGTTCTTCTATTGGTAGCGCCATTGCCGTACACGTTGCTTGAACGGCTATGCGTAAACGCGCTGCTACCGCGTCATCAGGTGGAGTGTGAGCTTGGCAGCCAAACACCACCATCACCGCACACAGCTGTAACCACCCTCGTAACGTCGGCATTTTTTCTCTCTTTTTCACACCGTAACTGACGCAAGACCAAATGACTTCAGTGCACTAAATCTTTTTCTGCATGGGCAATCCAACCGCCACCCAGGCACAAGTCTTCCCGGTCATCATAAGCCACGCACGCTTGGCCAGCATTGATGCGTTGCTGCGGTTCAGCAAAATGCACCGAAGCATTGGGCAATCCGCCTGGGCCGTTTCCAGCACGCACCACGATTCGTGCCGGCACGAGTCGTCCGCGATGACGCATGCGCACGCTGCATGGCAGACCTTCGCTCGGCAGATCGCCAAGGTGCCAAGTGCAATCGGTGAGCGGTAATTCGTCGACGAATAATTCTGTGCGAGGCCCTAAAACCACGGTGTTGTTCGCGTGATCGAGTCGCACCACGAATAGCGGATCATGCCATGCAACGCCGAGGCCTTTGCGTTGACCAAGGGTATAAGCCGCCAATCCCTGATGTTCGCCCAAGCGTTGGCCATCGACATGAATAATTGGACCGGGCTGAAATGCTTCAGGAACTTGTTCGCGCAAAAAGCCTGCGATCCCTTCATGACCGATGAAACAAATGTCCTGCGATTCTTGCTTATCGGCGGTAGCGATGCCACGAGTTCGTGATGCCGCACGAACCTCGTCCTTCGTCAATCCACCTACAGGAAAATGCGCCGCCGCGAGCTGTTCCTGCGTCAAACTAAAGAGAAAATACGTCTGATCTTTGATGCGATCAACGGCAGTGCGCAGGACGTAGCGATCGAAGGCACGCGTCACTCGTGCATAATGTCCGGTAGCAACTTGTTCGGCACCCAGGCGCTGGGCATGTTCCCACAATGAACCAAATTTTATTTTCTCATTACAGCGCACGCAGGGATTCGGCGTCTGGCCAGCCGCGTAAGCCGCGACAAATCCATCAACCACACCACGACGAAAACCATCCACCATGTCAACGACATAGTGACGAATGCCAGCACCTTGAGCCACCGCGCGAGCGTCGATGGTTTCGGTTGGAGAGCAGCACGAATCTTCGCGCGTAAAGCCGCCGTCTTGTTCAGCGCACGGCCACAATTGCATAGTGACCCCAACGACCTCATGGCCCTGCTCGCGCAGCAACGCTGCACTCAGGCTGGAGTCGACTCCACCACTCATACCAACAACGATGCGTGCCATAATGGGCGCGGAGGCTAGGGAATGACCAAGAAAAGCATACCGCTACGACACGGACCTTCCAAGACACTCACGCGAGCCATGCTTACTCTTGAACAGTCACTTACTTGTCGGCAGGTGGCTCGGCAGCAGGTGGCTCAACTGGAGCTGGTTCAACTGGAGCTGGTTCAGAAGCAGCGGGAGCAGCGGCTGGAACTTCAGGGGCGGCTGGGGCCTCGGGAGCCGCAGCAGCCGGAACTTCGGGGGCCGCTGGGGCAACCGGGGCTTCGGGGGCCACTGGAACGGCAACGGCTTCGGGAGCTTTAGGGGCGGCTGGAACAACCACTTCTGGAACTTTTGGAGCGGCTTTCTCAGGAACGACTGGTTTTACCACCCGTTGAACAGCGGCGGGCGCAGCTTCTGGTTGAGCTTTCGGCTTGGCTTGTTGGATCTTTTGAGCCGTATCCGCACCAATCTGGTTACTCAAAACCAGCATTTCGGTAGCACGACTCAAGTCCGCAAAACTACTATCGATGTGCCACTGTTCCAAATAAGTGCGATAAGAAATACGTGCATCAAGTTCCACTAAACGCTTGAGAAGATCCGTGAGCCGAGCGTCGCCGACAGGAATCGCTGGCGCTTGATCTTTGTCCTTCTTCTTTGCATCAACTCCTGATACCGGTGCCGCGACACCTGACATGACCTGACTTTCGACGTCAGCCAATACCTGATGAACCTCTAAATACAGCACATTCGCACGGCTTTCACTGTAATGCGGGACCTGATTTACGACTCCATAGGCGGGAATGGTCTTATCAATCAGGTAAGCTCCGCTGACTGCCACGGTTGGTGGATTCGAGCGAGTCGTGCCAGGATGCGGTTTTTCCGCAGCAACGAGGGCAACGGCTGGCACCAACCATAAGGACAGGACAGACACGCGGGTCAGGAACATGGCGGAGCTCCAGGGGGCACAGAGGGTCAGGGTAGACCGGGGAGGTATTTGAGGCAGCGGCCTGTCCGCAGCAAGGTCACCCTCCGCCATCGGATAACGGTGTTGCAAACACAGCCACTGTGGTCGGTAACCAGGGACTCACATTATCCGCATTTGGCCCTTGCCAAAACACCCGTATTGACCTCGTGAACGCGAGTAAAACACCAGCGCAAAGCGAAATGGACTGGCAAGCAAATCAGGAGCGGTATTCCAACCAGCAATAAACTAAGCCACGCTAACGGATGCATCCATGTCTGAGCGGCCGTGTCGCTCATCCCGTGAACATAGTTAATGTTTACCGGCGTGGCGATCTGCGCTGCGTCAACGCGTGGGCCAGGCATGACGAAATAACACAACAAAATCAACATCCACGCCAACACCGTCCAGCTTTTGAAGGCTCGGCGATCATAACCCAAACGCCACACCAAATAGAGCAACAAGAATGGCAGCCAGCCGTGAAACAGCGATAGTCCACGCAAAAAAACCGCCTTATCATGATTAAACATGTAATCCGTCATGCCCGTCAAGTGACCCCCGCATAATCCAAAAACGAAATCGACCACCCACAACACCTGCGGCGCCAGGATGCCGACCGCCGCCATCGAGATAATGAGCGACGACTCACACCATATGCCGATCAACGTCAGCAAGAGCGCGACGTCACAAAAGTAGAGAAAATTGGTGGGGCCATAATTCTGCCAATACACCGGAATTAAAACGGCGAGAAATCCCGTATAAGCCAGCTTCAGCCATAGCGGCAAGCGTGGGGCAGAAGGTATGTGATTCGAGGCAACGACGGACGAGGTCATGGCGAGCTCCTTTTGTATGATAACGATAGATAACTTATTTCGTAAGCTCGTCAACTCCTCAATTAAAACATCCCCAGAAAGAACCTCTGGTTCTCTTTCTTTCAGGGCGTGAATTTCTATAAAAGGCTGAAAAATACGCTGCGCTGTGCACGCGCCGTCAGTTCGTGCGCCTTCGCGTTTTCAGCACATAGCTGCGGCCGCAGCATCATCCACATACCACACCGTCCGTTCGCGTGGCAATAAACTGACGGGAATCGCTGAATCTGGCCCGCGTTGCGCACGCACGGCGATATGGCCTTTGGCGGCGCCCAAAGCGATCACCAAGCAATGAGCGGCTCGATGTAAAATCGGCAAGGACAACGACAGCCTCCGCGATGGCGGCTTCGGGCTATCCTCAATCGCGAAAACGTCGGCCAATTCCTTCAATCCCGCATGATCGGGAAACAAACTGGCGAGGTGCCCGTCTTCGCCAATGCCGATCAAACAGGCGTCCAAAGCTCGACTGCCGCCGGTCGCGACCGCTAATTGAGCGGCGTAATCCACTGCTGCGGCGTCTAAATCGCTGCGCTCGGCCGGCATCGGATATACGAAAGCAGGAAGCGCACCGCCGGCCTGCCACGCTGCCAGCGTTGGAGCATCGTTGCGATCGGCGTGACCAAGCGGCACGGCGCGCTCATCTAACCACAGTAAATGCAGGCGTTCGCGGAGATATGGCTCGCATATTCCTGCCAGCGCGGTCAACACCGGCCCAGGAGAGCGACCGCCTGGGATGGCCAAGGTCGCACGACCACGACTGACAGCCGCTTGATCAAGGATGGAGTGGAGCGCTTCGGCGACCGTGCTGGGCTGATACGGTAACATGGAGCGGACCTTGCAGCAGCGATTGGCTTGGCAACCCCCTCACCTGTGAGCTTGCCGTTTCGGTCACAACCGTCATTCGCAGCACGTTTTACCTTCACGATATCGACCCTACAGCAAACGCTGCGTTAGAGATGGTCTTATTCCCTTCTTGCGGCGGTGATTTAGCGGTTACCGTGCGCCCTCCACCCCTGACGGGGCCGTACCTGGGAGACCCCGCAGAAGCCTCGCTGAGGCTTCTCAAGTGAGTCGACCCGCCCACCGTCGGAAATGTTAGCAACGGAATTGGCCATGCCTGGTCCTGCTTTATCTACGTCCTCATCTGATGCTGGCCGTCCGTCCACCCCCAAGGGCACTGGTCAAGTCATCCTGACCCTCAGCCGCGTGCTACCGGGTTGCAAACGCACGCGCACGTTGGTGGTCGAAGGCTCTTCAGGAGTTCGCAGCGAACCACTACACGAAATGGATTCGATCCAACGCGCGTTGACGCAAGTGCGCGGCATTCATCCACCGCCGTTGATGATCATCGATCATCAAACCTACCCGTGCGTCATTGAGGGCAGTCCGCGCAGCCCACGCTTAATGATGGAAGATAAAGGCGAAAAAGTTCGTCTGTATTTAGAAGTCGGTGGCGCCGCCGTCGCGAACGTGTGGTTAATCCCTGGTCCCAACATTGTTTTCCGTGGTCGCATCATTCCTTTGGAATGGACCGGACCAGCGGAACACCTCGATCCGTTGATGCATGGCCCCATCATGGTGCCAAAAGAATGGTTAGTGCGCGATCCCTGGCGCAGCGTGCTGGCGCATGCTGGTCAAGTTCCACCGCAAGCCGATCGCGCCAAACAAGTGCGCGGTCGTCCGCAGCCGATTCTGGAAATGTACGAAGTTGATTCGCGTCTGTGCGGAAACGTTAAATTCCGTTATCACGATGATTTGCCAGAAATTGATCCGCTGGAGCGTATTGGTCTGATCGTCGCCGAGGACAAAAACGGCAACATTCTCAAATGCGAACGCGATCGCGATCTTGAACTGCAACGCTGCAATGAATTCATTAAACGCGGCGCGCTGGTTCAACGACGCGGCGCGTTTGGTTTCGTTGCTGACGGTGACGCTGCGGATCGTTTTCTGGCCCAAGTGATTCCGAATCTGCAAGGCTGGGAAATCCGTGGCCAAGAACGCCTGCACCGTGGACGTCCGCCAACCGACATCGTCACCACCGCCAAAGTTGTCGCCCACGACGATTACTTGGAACTGGAAATCGAAGCGTTGGTCGACGGCCGCTTGGTGCCGATCAAAGAATTGCTCAAGAACGCCGCCCGTGGCCAAAACGTCATGGTGTTCAAAGACGGCCTGCGCGCGCGCATCAACGACGAATGGTTGAATCGCTATCGCACGTTGTCGGAATTCGGCGGACTAAAAGAACACAACGGTAAAGTCCGCGTTCCACGTCACGCCGCTGCCATGGCGGTCTCGCTGGCCGAAGCCGGCGGCAAAATGGAACTCGACACAGACACGCTCGACCTCGCCAGTTTGGCCAAGGGTGGCGCGTCGATTCCACACGTTGAATTGCCGAAGGGCCTCAACGCCACGCTGCGTGAATATCAGCATGCCGGTTTCGACTGGATGGTATTCCTCAGCAATCGCGGCCTTGGTGGCGTACTCGCCGACGACATGGGTTTGGGTAAAACCGTGCAGTCGATTACTTTCGTGCTGCATCGACATCGCGAAGATCCGGGCGTTCACTTGGTGGTCGCGCCGCGTTCGGTGGTCGACAATTGGGTCGACGAATGCAAAAAATTCTGTCCTGATGTTCCCGTGCACACGCACCTTGGCCTTGACCGCGTGAAGTCGACTGAGCGCCTGCCGAAAAAAGGTTTGTTGCTGACCAGCTACAACATCCTGCAACGCGATATCAAATTGCTGTCTTCGATTGAATACAGCACGGTGATTCTCGACGAAGCGCACGTCATTCGTAATCCTGAAGCGAAGACCACGCGCGCTGCGCTCAAACTTGCCGCACGTCGCCGCATGTGTTTGTCGGGTACGCCAGTGCAAAACTGCGCTGAAGATCTGTGGCCGATCTTCCACTTCTTGATGCCGGGATTCCTTGGTCGCCGCAAGACCCTCAAAGAAACGTTGCAAGACGATCCCGAGGCGATCAACCGCCTCCGCGATCGCGTCGCACCGTTCGTCCTGCGTCGTATCAAGAGCGAAGTGGCCACCGAGCTTCCGCCGAAAACCGAAATCTTGCTGCATGCACAGATGTCGGATGACCAGGAACGTTTCTATCGCGAACTGTTGGAAAAAGAACGCGTCGGCGTCATGGACCTGCTGGGTTCCAAAGGATTGGAGCGTTCGCGCGTTTCGATTCTTGCCGCCATCACCCGTCTACGTCAGGCCGCGTGTGCGCCTGCGCTGATCGGTGCGCCAGAAATCGACAGTGCGAAGGTCGAATTGTTCATGGACCTGGTGAAAGAACTGATCAGCGAAGGCCACCGCGCGCTGGTGTTCAGTTCATTCACTAAGTTCTTGGCCGTGGTCCAGGCCGAGCTGGAAAAAGAAAAGTTTACCTTCCAGTACCTCGACGGTCGTACGCGCGATCGCTCGGCCAAGGTCAAGGCGTTCCAGAAGGGTAACGATCCGTTGTTCCTGATCTCACTGAAAGCCGGTGGCGTCGGACTCAACCTCACCGCCGCCGACTACGTCATCATTCTCGATCCGTGGTGGAATCCAGCCGCTGAAGATCAGGCCGCCGACCGTGCCTACCGCATCGGTCAAGATAAGCCGGTGATGGTCTACCGTATTGTCACCGACAACTCGATCGAAGAACGCGTGCTGCGCCTGCAGGCAGAGAAACGCCGCTTAGTCGGCGACCTCGCGCTCGAAGGCCTTGCCCGTGCGCTTGAAGCTGGCGACGTCGAAAAACTCTTCGAAGTGGCCGTCAGCGCTGGCGCGTAACAGCAACGCGGCTGATAAACGCATGAAGGAAGACCATATGGTCTTCCTTTATGCGTTTATTCGATTCTCGACTTTTACTCATCTTTACTTCAATGCTTCCGTATCCTCGCCCAACACCGCCAAATATTGATGATACGCATACATCCGGTCGCGTACCTTGCCGGTGATTTCACGCAGGATGCCCGCCGCTTCCAGCGCTTGAATGGTGCGGATAGCGGTGGGCTTGTTGGTCTGCAAATGCTCGGTAGCGAGCGCCAGCGTGACCATCGGATGTTCCGGCAAGAGGTCGAGCAAGCGCAGTGCTGAGACCGTTGCCGTGGGCAGCGCGATGAAGCGTCGACGATCACCATCCAGCAGCCGGAAGATGCGCGTCGCTGCCTGAACGCCGTCGTCTGCGGCTTCGATCACACTGGCAAAAAAGAACGCCATCCAACCTTCCCAATCACCCGTTGTCCGCACCGCCGAAAGGCGCTCGTAATAAACCGAGCGATGGCGCTTGAACGCTAAACTTAAGTAGAGCAGCGGTTGATCCATCAAACCCCAATGTTCCACCAACAAGGTGATCAATAGCCGCCCAATGCGACCATTACCATCAAGAAATGGATGAATAGTTTCGAACTGAACGTGCGCCAATCCTGCGCGCGCCAATGGTGGCAAAACATGAGCGGTAGCATGCAGCCAACGATCGAGGTCACCCAACAGCTCAGCAATTCGCTCTGGCGGTGGTGGTACAAATCTGGCGGTGCCGGGTCGCGTACCGCCAATCCAATTTTGACTGGTACGGATTTTCCCAGGCTGTTTTTCAGCGCCACGCACCCCACGCATCAACCGGGCATGAGCCTGAGAGAGCAATCGACTGCTTAAGGGCAAACCTTTGGGATTCGCCAGTTGGCTGCGAGCGTAGGTCAGCGCCTCGACGTAGTTGCAAACCTCCTCGACATCAGCAGGCCGCTCGTTTCGCCGAGTGGCCTCGAACTCGACCACGTCCTGGAACGTCGCCTGAGTGCCTTCGATCTGCGACGATACCAGCGCCTCTTTACGGACAAAACCATAGAGAAACCACTGCGCGCTCGGAACCATCCGCCCGGCGACCGCCAACCGTCCAAGCGCCGCAACCGCCTGCTGATGTGCACGCTCCAAGTCGCCCGCCAACACCAAGGCTGGCCTGCTCGGAGGAAGGGCATGCGGCACGAAGGCGCGGACAGGTTCGTCGCGTGTGCCGCTGGTGTGATAAGTGCCGGTGCTGCGTGCCATGACTGGTAACGTCAACGTTACTAGCTTTCCCCGTTAGTAAAGTTGACGTTACCAGCGGCCATTCGTGGTCATGTCGACGTGACTAGCTTTGTCGCGGAGCAAGAGCGGAGGCGAGCAAGAGCCGCTACGGAGAGCGGCGTTCCCAAGGGAATCCAGCTTCCGCTACGAAATCATTCCCTTGCCCGCAACCGGTTCATCAACTCGCGGCTGTTGGCCGCGTAAAACGCTGTTGCCTTCGAATAAAATGCGTTGGTCGATTGCGGATGGTGTTAGCCAGTCGCTTTCGTTGAACTGGCCGGATTGGCCATAAGCGAGCAACGCGTTGCCGTAGCAAGTCGCTTCGACGTGATCACGCGGCAGGCCGCGTTCGAGCATCAGGCGTGCGGTTTTCGGCACGGCTAATGGATCGCTGACGCCCCAGTCGGCGCTGCTGTCGACGATGATGCGTTCTTTGCCGTATTTACGCACCACTTCGACCATGCGTTCGTTGCCCATTTTGGTTTTGGGATAGATGGTAAAGGCGGCCCAAAAACCACGGTCGAGACAATCTTTGACGGTCTCTTCGTTGTTATGATCGACGATCACGGACGAGGGCTTCAAGCCGTGTTCGATACACACGTCCATGGAGCGCGCCGTGCCACGTTTTTTATCGCGATGCGGCGTGTGAATCATCACCGGCAAATTCAGTTCTTTCGCGAGTTCCAATTGCTTGCGATACGCTTTGTCTTCGGCTGGCGTTTGGTCGTCGTAACCGATTTCGCCGATGGCGACCACGCCATCTTTGCTGGCGAACAACGGGAGGATCTCCAACACTTGTTCGGCGAGCGCTTCGTTGTTGGCTTCTTTACTGTTCAAACCAATGGTGCAGTAATGGCGAATGCCAAACTGCGCGGCGCGAAAGCGTTCCCAGCCAATCAGCGAGGCGTAGTAATCTTGGAAAGATCCCAGAGTGGTGCGTGGTTGGCCGACCCAGAAGGCGGGTTCGATCACCGCGACCACACCAGCATCGCGCATGGCCTCATAATCGTCGGTGGTACGGGAGCTCATATGCACGTGAGGATCAATCAGTTTCATGGCAGGACTCCCGAAGTGAGAAAAGTTAGAAAAAGCTGAAGAACGAAGATCAACGATGTTACGCCGTCACGGGCGGAGCGCTGGCGTGTAAACGATCGAGTTCCGCGAGTTGTGTGAGGTTGCATCCAGGACGGGCAGCGTCCCACAAGTCGACCGGAACCGGACGTTGAGCGGCCAGGCGCTCGCGAGCATAATCGATCAACATCTGCGCCAGCGTGGTGTTTGCCCGCGCGGTCGCGTTGACGATCCGTGCTACGGGACTGGCAATAAACAGGGCTTTGAGCACCAGTTGATTCCAGGCGCCTTCATCGAGCCGTTCGCTCGGCGCTGGATTATCCAGCGCGATCGCATTGAAGACGGGCTTCATATTGGAACGCACGCCTTCCGCGATGCGCGGAGCGAGTAGCTCTTGATGCGGCAGTAACGGTAACGCTTGGTACAACGCGACCAGCTCTTCTAAACCGGCGGCAGCAAATAATTGATCCAGCGTCGTCAACCACACGCGCTGATCCGTTGCCGGCATCGCCAACACCAAACTCATGCGCGCCATTTGGTCGAGGCTCCAACGCGACGGATCCCAATCACGTCGTGCGGATAAAGCGGCAGCGCGATCGTCAGCTGAAAGCTGAACATCAGCGCGTCCGCTACGTCGCCCGACGATGCCGAAGGCAATGAATAACGTGCGTGTGCTGGCGCCATCTTTGGCGATGGTGGCACAGGTCTCGCGTAGCCATGAGGTGGTCTCGGCCTTGAGCTGCCTCAGCAACCAGCTATCGAGCAAAGTCATGATTTCGCACGCAGACATGTTGGCAGCTTCGATTCCGCCTCTCCTCTGCCAAGCATGGGACAGGGCAAACCCCGACAGCGTGGTGGACGCACGATGAATTATTTTTTGGCGCTGACTTTGGCAGATGCCCCACGCGATCGTTTGGCGGTCGTCGCAGAACGTTTGCAGGCCTGGGAACTGCCTGCGAGCTGGATCGATCCCGAGGATTATCACGTCACCGTTGCGTTTCTCGGCGAATTATCCGCCGACGAAGCGCATATGCTACCCTCAGCCATTGAGTTAATAGCTAGCGGTTTGCGGCGTCCGCAGTTGCGTTTTTCGGGCCTTGGCGCGTGGGGCGGACGTACCGAACCGAAAGCCGTCTTCGCCGCGCTGGATGACCCTGACGGGCGCGGTGCAGATATTCACTTGGACCTTTGCGGAGGTCTTGATCTGCCCGTCGATCCCGCATTTGCGCCACACGTCACCATCTGTCGACCACGCCGCGCCGCCACGTTTGATCAGCCCAAACCGGGCCGTGACTGGACCGCGCTCTTTCTTGCCAACGGCATTGCTGACTGGGGCGACTGTGAAACCACCGATCTGGTGTTTTGGATGCTCCAGGTCCGCGTTACGATGTGCTTGCCCGCTGGGCTCTCGTCGCGACGTGAAAGCATTTGAAGATCTCTCAACTCTCAGGGTCAATTCCCAGGGTATATGTGCATGACGACGAAACGAATCTCCCGCTCTTTGATCGTTCACTCTTCTGCCCAATCACCTGCACCAAGTGAGGCCTCTATGGCACATGCCGAGCCCGCCCCCAATAAAAAAGATAAATCACTGGTGCTTGATCCTACGCGGCGTTCCAACCAAGTCTCGCGCTTCGAAGCCATGCTGCGCGAGCGCGTGATCGGTCAAAGCAACGCGATCGACGCGATCCTTGATAGCTTCAGTAAAGTATTAGCCGGCATCCGAAATCCCGAACGCCCGATTTTGACGCTGATGTTTCTCGGCCCTACCGGGGTGGGAAAAACCGAAACGGTGAAAGCTCTGGCGGAAACTATTTTTGGTAAACGCGGCGCGTTCACCCGGGTGAACTGCCAGGAATTTTCCAGCGAATTTACCGTATCGAAACTCTTCGGCTCGCCTCCTGGATATGTCGGCAACGATGTCGAGCCGATGCTGTCGCAAGAAAATCTGGATAAACATCATAAAGAAGCGCAGGCCGAAGGTCGCGGTGTCTTCGCCGAGGGCGAAGGCAAGATCGCCAAACTTTTCCCACAGGTTAAATCCCACTACATGTCGATCGTGCTGTTCGACGAAGTCGAAAAAGCTCATCCGAAATTGTGGAACGCCCTCCTTGGCCTAATGGAGGACGGCCACCTGACGCTGGGCAACAACAAGACCGTCGATTTCACTCGCTCGGTGATCATCATCACCACCAACGTCGGCGCTGAGGAAATGAGCGCCACGCTGCGTCACCGTTCCATCGGCTTCGAAGTCCAGCAAGAAGCGGAAGCGATTAACGAAGATATTAAATCCAAAGCGGTTGAAGCAGCGAAAGACGTTTTTCCTTACGAGTTTCTCAACCGCTTCGATGACATCATCTGCTTCCGCGTGCTGACCGGCCAAGATCTGCGCATGATCCTCAACTTGATGTTGCAAGACGTCTACAAACGTCTGCTCGGCGCCAATATGCCGATCATCCTGCATTATTCACCGGCCTATCTCGATAAATTACAAGAAGAAGGCACTGATCCGCAATTCGGCGCTCGCCCCATGCGGCGCGCGGTCGAACGCATGTTGGTCGCCCCGCTGTCGCGTCTGATCGCCTCCGGTCAAATCAAGGCTGGCGACGTTATCAGCGTCCGCTTACGCAATGGCGAACCCACCTTCACTCGCGACGGCGGCGAACCCAAGAAGGCCGCAGCGGAGGCCAAGGTCCTGCGCTGAGTTGAGAAAACTCAGGAGAAAACTCTTTAGCAATGACGTCGGTTTTTAGACGGTGAGAGCACTGCCGGCTACGGACTACGGGTTTTGTGCGACGTCGCAGCACGATCCTGTGGTCCGCTTACGTACGAATCATCCCTCTGGCGGCACGTTTTTCGGAGGCACCACCAGCGCACGATACGTTGCACTTTCTGCGCCAACAGCTTGTTTGGTGTGACGCGCGGTGGTGCGCAAAAAGCCTTCTGCGCCACCGTCATCCGACATCACGATACGATTTCGGCCCCCATGTTTTGCGAGATAAAGTGCCGCGTCGGCACGACCGACCAAATGTTCGGCGGTCTCATCTTGATGACATGCAGCGACACCGATCGAGACCGTCACGGCCTTAGGCACGCCCTTCAATGACGCCACCGCTTCACGCAAACGATCCACCACTTGCAGCGCGCCCGCTGGCGGCGTGTCCGGCAGAACAACGAGGAATTCTTCTCCGCCATAACGCGAAACTAAGTCACCGGTACGTAAATGAGCGGCGAGCACACGGCCAACTGCGGCCAAGACTTGATCACCGGCAGCATGACCGAACTCGTCATTAACCGTTTTAAAATAATCAATATCTACCATGGCAACGGCGACTACGTCACCTGCATCACAAAGCTCGCTTAAGCGCGTTTCTCCGTACCAGCGCCGCTGCGTGCCGGTGAGCGGATCAAGTCGCGCGAGTGATTGTAATTGACCATACAACACCACGCGGCGCAACGACAACGACAACTGTGTACGCAGCACTTCGGCCACGTAGCGTTGATCTGCCGCCGAACGTCCGATCAAGCTTGGTTGCAAGCGCGCTTGGCGCAGCACCAACGCCGCCTGCCCATCAACCCCTGGACTGAGATCCAGCACCACGTCACCACCTGGTTGATCCGACAGCATGACCGGCCCAGTTAGTGTTGGCACTTCGCCCGTCGCAGGAGCGCCAAGTCCGCGCCAAGAGCCTTTTTCCCACACCACCAAATCTACGGAATTACAAGCCCAATAACGACGCATCGCGGCCGAAAAACGATGACGCGCATCGATTTCATCGACACAACCCACCAGCTCAGCGCTGACTTCAAAAACGCCGCGCTGAAGTTCTTGCGCGTCTTCCAGAACCGCCAGCTCCTCCGTAATATTTTGGCGTTGGCGTTCGAGCAGTCGTGGATCTGCCGCCAACGTTTCAGAGCGTGTGCCGCTGACTTCGTGCTGTAAACCAATGATGACGACGATGCCAGCAACCACGGCCAGCACCCCACAGAGCAATGGCCACCACGCACCGAAAGTCGCACTCCAACCGGCAACCGTCAGTGTTGCGACTATCGGCAAAAGAAATATCCAGCGAGAATTCATCGTGCCACCGCGACCTGATTACGACCCGCAGCCTTGGCCGCGTAACAGGCGCTGTCCGCGCGTTCAAGCGCTGCCCGTGGCGATTCTTCTTTGGTCATGATCGCGACACCGAATGACGCGGTGACTTGTTGTTTACTGTCAGCTACCGGCACCAAATCTTCGGCGATCGAACTACGTACGGCGTTCGCCATCAATTCAAGCCGTGCCAACGGACGACCGACGACGATGGCGGCGAATTCTTCGCCGCCATAACGGCAAACGATCGCATCTTCTGGTAAAACCCGGGCAAGAGTTGCTGCGACCTGGCGTAACGCTGCATCGCCAGCCGCGTGGCCATGCCGGTCGTTGAAAAACTTAAGCTGATCCATGTCGCACATGATCAATCCCAATTCGATGCCTTGGCGACGACACGCAGCGGCTTGTTCATCAAGACGACGTAAGAATTCATGTTGACCAAAAAGGCCGGTTAAATCGTCACGTAATGCCAATGAGCGTGCTTGATTGACTAAGTCCACCGCCGCCAAACCAAGCCCACCCAGACGACCCAAAGCCCCCAGCAGTTCGAGCGCGAGTCGATCACCGACGTCATCGGTCATCAGAAAAACTTCTAAAACGCCGCGTAAACTTTCTTGACCTTCTCCCTGACGACGGTCACCGCGCAGAGGAATCAGCAGGTGAACCTGACGTCCATCACGGCGAATCAGCGGGCGCGCCTCGCTGGCGACATATTCCTGATCTGCCCCCGCTTCGCGCAAACACGGATTGCCCGCTGCGTCGGCCGAGGCGAGACAGGTTTGTTGCACACTCGTACCCAAAAATACCCGTACCTCAGAAATTCCAGGCAGCAGGTCACGCGTACGCTCGCACAACACGTGCGCAAACTGTCCGAGTTCGCGCACCACCGAAAGATCAAGGCATGCCTCCATCAAGGTTGGATACCGTTGAATATGACGATGCAGCAACGTTCGTTCGTGTTCAGCATCACGCAATTCTGCACGCAAGTCTCTCAGCTGCTGCGGAGTTACCGCAGAATTATTCCGCTGAATGGCCAACAGCGCAGTCCACGATACGATCGTCCATCCAACCAATGCCACCCATCCGCCACCCGGTAATAATCCCAACGTTGGCGCCAACAACAGCAGCGCATAGCGCCCCAGATACGGCAACGCCGCTAATACCCACAACCCACATAATCCGAGCGCGATCATCGGTGACATGCCTGCGGGCAAACCTCCGACTTGCGGCAACGCCAACCCCAACGCCGCACTGACGCCCGCGCCAATACTTAGGCCGGTCAAAGAAGTTATGGTGAGACGAAGTCCACGCGCCATCAGCGGATACTCGCAATCTCTCATCGCTCAGGCAAGTCAACTTTCTTATGTCCGATGTCCGATGTCTTATGTCCGATGTCCGATGTCCTCTATTCCAGGTATTTACCTTGATCAGGTTGGTTGCTTGTCGATGAGACAGGGCTTCAGAGGAAGACGTCGATCCCAAACGACATCGGACATCGGACATCGGACATCGGACATCGGAATGACATCGGACATCGGACATCGGACATCGGAATGACATCGGACATCAGATTGCTGCACGCCTTTGCCGAGCTAGGCTGCCCGCGCATTGCACAGGAGCCTCCATGCCGCGTTCAGCCACGGTTAATCGCACCACCAAAGAAACCGACATTTCCGTCACCTGGGATCTCGACCACGCTGGCGCAGCAGACATCAATACCGGTATTGGCTTCCTTGATCACATGCTGGAAGCGCTGGGAAAGCATTCTGGGACCACGCTGAAAGTTCGCTGCAAAGGCGATCTCCACATTGATGGCCATCACACGACCGAAGATGTCGGCATCGTCATGGGTCAGTGCTTAAAACAGGCGCTGGGGGAACGCATGGGCATCGAGCGTTTCGGCCACCTCGCTTGTCCGCTTGATGAAGCTTTGGTCACCGCAACCGTCGACATCAGTGGACGGCCGTACCTAGTTTACGATCTCAAGCCCGAAGCAGCGATGCTCGGCACCTGGGCTGTTGAACTGGTTCCCGAATTCTTCGGCGGCCTGACCGATCACGCGCGCATCTGTCTGCATCTCCATCAACTGGCTGGCCGCAACACGCACCACATTGTCGAAGCCGCATTCAAAGCCACGGCGCGCGCTTTACGGCAAGCCATCCGCGTGACCGGAACAGAATTACCGTCAACCAAGGGCCTTCTTGGATAATGGCATCGCGCTTATTGCTAGCGTGAAATTAAAAAAGCGGGGCTTCCGGCTTCCGTGTGGGTCAAATAGGTGCCTTTTCTGATTCTCGCTGAGAGGATGAGGCCATGAACGATCGTGAACTCTATCAACGCATCCT
>JAYVSL010000246.1:0-46741 GCA_043775355.1 Planctomycetota bacterium | reverse complement strand
AACGATGGCGACGAGCAAATCGCCGACCTCATTCGTTGGTGCGCTGGGCTGACGGTGTTGGTGAATCTCATTCCATTCAATCCCATTCCCAGCCGACCAGAAGTCCCGACGGCACAAGAACGAATCGATCAGATTCAGGCGCTCTTGGAAGCCGCTGGAATAGAGACTCGGCAACGTCGCACCAAGGGTGATGGCGTGATGGCGGCGTGTGGCCAACTCGGCGATCCGTCCCAGCGCAAGCACGCGTCACGGTCACAACTTCAGCGATAGGATACGCAGTTGGTGGGTTGAAGCCCACCGCGATGACGCCACCGTACGGCGCGTGCGACTTACCTGTGAACCATTGCATGCCCCACAAGGAATCAGCGACCTGCCGGTTCGTGACGACGCGGGGAATATCGTTTGCCAATTGTGGACTCATCGCCTGCGCTGGCAGTGCAAAGATGCGGAATTGGAAATTCAGGTGATCGCACCGGAATTTATCGAATTGCCAGCGGCTGAAGTCAGCGAGCCTGCTCCAGGCGCGATTGCTCGATTAAGTAAAGCGCTCGCTGGCAGCGGCGGCTTGCTGTTGCTGCGAAATCCCGCGCAAGCATTCGGTGAACAGCGCATCGGCTTCGCCCTCGGCGTGCGTCTTTTCGCTATTGCTGACGCTGCTGACGAAGCGTGTTGGGACGCGATGTTGTCACTGGGACAACCGGTGTACGGCGTGCGCGGCACCATCGCTTGTGCCTGTCGCACGGCGCATCCCGGCGCAGTCATTTCGGCGCTCGCTTATGGCACCTTCACCAGCGAAGACGGACTTGCGGTTGCGCTGCTCGATGAATCGCGCGAGGGCGTCAAGTGGACGCTGCCAATCGCCGCAGAAACTTCCGTCATCGTCCGCGATGGTTTTGAAGCTGGCCGCGTCAATGGTGTCAGCGGTGCATGGCGTGATCGCGGCACCGAAGGATATGTGCGTTTGTTTATGCGCAGCGTCAGCGGAAGTGCGTGGACCCAACCACGATTTATTGCTCCCACGATTGCCTCGAATGGTTCTGCCGGATCAGGATCCAAGTGTGACTGATCTGATTGGGCGCTTGATCGTGGTACGTCGCCGCGTGCCAAGCCAAAACACAGCACAGTACACCCACTGGAGCGTCTACACCAAAGAACGCGATATGTGGTATTTGCTGCTTCGTTCTCAGTTGACGCCGCGCGAAGCACCCGAAGAACCTGTGCGCATGATCTTGCGAAGTTTCCGCACGCGATTAGTTGATTACGCCAACCTAGTCGGCGGAGCAAAACCAATTCCTGATTGTCTGAAACGGTTGGGTTACCTGAAAGACGACAGCCCACGCTGGTTTTTTTGTGAATATTTTCAAAGCATCGTGCCGAAGGATCAAGAACGCACCGAGATCGAATTCATTCCCTGGGCAGGCGTCGAGGAATGAAATCTCCGAAGCGGACGAAGACCATGACGCCGCAGGCTGAATTGCTACAATGGTATGCTCGTATTGGTCGCACATTACCGTGGCGTGAAACGCGCGATCCCTATCGCGTTTTAGTCAGCGAAGTGATGTTGCAGCAGACCCAGGTGGAGCGCGTCATTCCGTTCTATGAGCGGTTTCTCACGCTCTTTCCTGATGAACGTGCGCTAGCAGCGGCGAGCACAGAGGCGATTCACCGTGCATGGAAAGGACTCGGTTATCCGTCGCGCGTCGAACGTTTGCGTGCGAGTTGCCAAGCGGTGCTTGAGCGAGGCGGCGTGTGGCCTGATACGGTTGAGAGCTTACAAGAACTGCCAGGGATCGGGCCTTACACGGCTGGTGCGGTTGCGTGTTTTGCTTTCGCGCGGGTGGTGCCCGTAGTCGATACCAATGTCGCACGAGTGTATGCACGGCGCGATGGTTTGGCTCTGCCGCTTGATCGCAAAGGCATTTGGTCACATGTGGCCGTGCAAGTCGATCCGCATGATCCTATTCGTTATAATAATGCTTTGATGGATCTTGGCGCGACGGTGTGCACGGCACGAAGTGTGCATTGTGATCGTTGCCCGTGGGAAGCTCGCTGCGTCAGCCGTGGCAATGCTGCGATTCATGTCCAGACCGCGAACCCGCTGAAGGTCGCAAGCAAAAAAATAGACTACGGCGTTGAGGTGACTGATCGCACCAAGCCACGTCGTCATATTGCGCTCGCCCTGATCCATCATGATGGCCGCTATTTGGTCGCGCGTCGTCGACAGGATCAACACCTTGGCGGATATTGGGAATTACCTGGCGGTAAACGTGAAAAAGGTGAAGACGATCGCACCGCGCTGGCCCGCGAAATTCGCGAAGAACTCGGCGCCGAAGTCTTGTCTGCCCGCGCGTTGTTGTCTTTTCATTATGCCTACGATGACCGTTATCTGACTTTCCATGTCTATCGCTGCCGCTTGTTTGATCCCGCAGTGGTGAAACCACTTTCCAGCAGCGAATTGAAATGGGTCACGCCAGAGGAATTCATCACGCTCGAATTTCCGCCAGCCAATGTGGCGATTCAGCAGCGCATGCGCCGCTATCACCGGCTTGGGTGAGATCATGAGCATTGCACGTCTCCGTCAGGTGCTGTTGCTGAGCACCTTCATCCCTTGGTGTTGGCTAGCGATGATGGTGGTGCACGAAGGTGGACATGTGGCAGCCGCATACATCACCGGCGCGACGATTGAGCAGGTCACATTACATCCTTTGGCTATTTCGCGCACTGATCTTGGCGAGAATCCCAATCCATTATTGGTGTCATGGGCGGGAGCGTTGGTTGGTAGCGTGGTGCCGCTGATGGCATGGGCATTGATGCAGTGGTACGCAGTGACGTGGTCACCAATGGTGCGTTTTTTCGCAGGTTTTTGTCTGGTCGCGAACGGCGTGTATCTGGGCTTCGGAGCCTGGAATGGTGATGGCGATGCGGGAGATCTTTTGCGAGCAGGGGCGGCTTCATGGCAGTTAATCTGCTTTGGTATTTTCGCCACCGCAGTGGGATTATGGCTGTGGCACGGACTTGGATCGGCCTTCGGATTTCGCAATAATAGCCAGCAGATCAGCTGGCGGTCAGTGGCGGCGACCAGCATTTTGTTCATCGCGACGGTAATTCTGGAAGTGCTTTTTAGTTCGCGTTAATCCGCCAACGCTGGTCCCAACACCGGCCACATCCCTGGGCGAGCCACGGCGATATCGTGGTGGCGTAAATCCCACGGCGAGCCATCCCAACGTTTGAATTCATAGCCAAGCGTCGTACAGATCGCGGCTCCGGCAGCTTGATCCCAGGGAAATATTTTACTGATCGCATAGGCATCAATCACGCCCATCGCCATCGCGGCGAAGTCGAGCGCCGCCGAACCGAAAGATTTGTATTGGCGAACAGTGCCGCTGAGGCGATCAAGTAAACGATTCGTGCGTTTTCGCTCAGGCAGATCCCACGGCCAATCCGTGGCAATGATCCAGGTTTTCGCTTCACCGGCGGGCGTTGCCAAGGCCAGCGGAGTATCGCCAGCCCACGCGCCAACGCCAAGCGCGCCACTCACGGTTATGCCGCATGCGGGTCCGTGAATGACGCCTAATATCGGTGTATTGCCATGCGATAAACCAATGGAGATCGACCAATACGGAATGCCACGACTATAGTTGGCAGTGCCATCTAGCGGATCGATATGCCAGCACCACGGACTGTCCGCTGGCCCGAGTCGCGTACCTTCTTCACCAGCAATACGATGATCAGGAAAATGTTGTGCCAGCGCGCTGGTCAGTGCTTGCTCACTGAAATGATCGGCCTGCGTCACTAAATCGACGCCGCCTTTTGCCGTTGATGCGCGCAGCGTGCCGGCCATTGCCTGCATCTGGGCGCCGACGTCTTCGGCCAGTTTACGAACGACGGCGAGAGTACCGAGAGCCAGATCGGGAGGGAGCATGCCCAAGGCTGTCGGCAAATCGCGGCGCGGCAATCTGTCGTTGTTGAGCAATTCGAAAGAGGTGAAATAGAGTCATCACGATTATTGCAAAAAGTGTTAACTCGATTCCCAGCTCAGCTACATGGAAAAGATGACTCGGATTGTCGTAGCATCCTGAAGAAGAGAGTATCCGTGCGCTTTCGGGGTGCGGATGAGCTGGTGTATCCGCTGCGAACAAGCGGTTCACCACCCACGGCAACAGCATCTATTTCCCCGTCGCTGCCAATGGTAAATAACGATATGGCACTTGCAGATTCAGCATCACCAAGCTGGTGGCGAAAACGTCTCCGCCGGTTTCACCATAGCGAATGCTGTTTGATGCGACGTGACCGTCGGCTTGTACCAGTGGGATCAGCTGTGCTTCCAGCCCACTCGACCAACGCTGCCAATCAGCGCCATCGGCTTCACGCATGGCGAGGGTGGCGAAGAACCAACCCAAAGGATCGGCGCGTCCCGCAGTGGTAGGTAACAGCGTGTTGAGCAGACTGATTTGTTGATGCGTACTGTTGTTGGAACCAAGGCCATAGATGTACTGCGCAAAGGCAGCCAAACCGACGCGACCAGCATCGGCATCTTGTTTTGGCAACGCAATCGCGAGTGAGCGACGTGCCTGACTCAACAGGCGTTCAGGTACGCGCAGTCCGCCTTGTTGAGCGGTTTCCAAGGCCAGCAAGGTGAAGCCGCCCAGACCAGCAGCGCCAGGCTGCATGGGTAATCCACGATCTAACGTGACCAGGCTGGCTTCGGCAATCGCGCGCAGATCGGTGTCGCCATACAGCAAAGCACCTTCGACCAGCGACAGACAGATCAGTCCGGAAGTGACTTGGCTCAGGCCGCTCAAGGCGTGTTCGGTTCCGCTGTCGTCGCCGATTAATTTCGTATCGCCAAGTTGCACGCGCAGCCAGTCGAGCGCTTTGCGGGTGTCAGCGGAGAGCGCTTTGTCGCCCAAACCTTCACCGAGCAAGACCAGCGTCGCGAGGCTGTGAGTTGCTAAATCACGTTCACTATTGCCACCATCAACGCTGAACGTTCCGTTCACTGGATTCAGCTGGCTGCGGATCCAGGTGACTCCACGGCTGACGCTGGCAGTCGATGCTTGCATACCAAATAATGGTCGGGCATTGGCGCGTAATTCAGGGAAGCGACGCAGCAGAAATAAATCGGTGCCCAGGC
Source organism: Planctomycetota bacterium (assembly GCA_043775355.1). Lineage (GTDB taxonomy): Bacteria > Planctomycetota > UBA11346 > UBA11346 > UBA11346 > BOG-1363. The sequence goes on along the minus strand of JAYVSL010000246.1, from coordinate 41,607 downwards.
CGCGAATGTCGCTCCAAGAATTTGGCAAATTCGGCGGCAAAGCCGGAGCGTTTAATGGCGCGCCGTTACGATTGCCAGAGCTGTTTCCAGTACTGTTTCCAGTGCTGTTTCCCGCGCTGTTTCCAGCAATCAGGTTGCCATCGCGGTCGCCAGCACGGAGTTCGTCATGAGCACTTTTCACCAGGGTAGTGCCATCGACATGCTGGTCTTGACCGGCATGGAAACCGATTTCGAAAATAGCGAAGGCCAGCAACGCGGCGACATGTCCGGCGATCACCGCACTGATGATGCGCCAACGGCCACGGCCATCGAGGCCTTCGTGCTGATCGTTTTCTTGATTGGCATGCTTGTCGAACACCGTTGCGAAACGCGATGAGGCACGAATGCGTCGTTGTATGGCAGCGGTTAAATCAACGCGTCGTGGACCAATACTGCGTGCTAACGCAGACAAGCGATCAAGCTGTGGATCGGCGACCTGGCTGTGATCGTCGCCATCATAAAACGCGTCGATCGATTCTTGGTCGCTCATGCCGCTATCGGCGTCGGCGATATCGCTCAGACGTGCCAAGATGTCAGCGCTGAGATCGTTTGCTTCGCCAGGTGGCGCAGCGTGGCGACGGAATAAATCGCCCAGCGCAGCCAACGTGCGACCGTCAGGACAATTGGGATCGCCATCGGCGACCGCGCGCAGTAATGGATCGCTATCGTTCATAGCTCCACCAAATCTTGCAAATCATCGCGCAGGGCACGCACCGCGTTGTGCATGCGACTTTTTACCGTGCCCTCGGGAATGCCAAGGACCGCTGATATTTCTTGGTATTTCATTCCATGATTATTGGCCAGCACGAACACTTCGCGCTGACCCTCTGGTAAGGCTTCAAGAGAATCTTGTAAACGAGTACGAATCTGGGCGTTGCGGGCATCCTCTTCAGGATCAGGAGTAGCCGGAGCATTGAGCACATCAGACAGCTTCAGTGAGCGCTCACCCATTTCAGCGTCAATGCTGACGTGGTGCTTCTGGCGACGAATGTGATCGATCCACAGATTATGTGCGATGCGGTACAGAAAGGTCCGGACCTTGGCGGTCGGTTGGTAACGGGCGCGTGAACGGTAGACGTTGACGAAGACGTCTTGCACCATTTCTTCGGCGACCAGTTGGTCCCAAGAGAGGTGATAGAAAAAGCCAAGCAGTTCATGTTGGAAGCGGCCGACCAGTTCGACGACGGCTTGTTGATCGCCGTCGCGAATGCGCTCCATGATAAGTTGATCGGGGTCGCTCACGCGCGCTCGTGTTTCATGGGCGGGCAGATTAGGAACGGCGTTGTGCATTGCAGGGGGGCAAACGGCGATGGTCACTAATGGTTCACACGCCGCCGCACTTTGGCCACCACCGTATCTTTGGTTAGAAAGTGACGCAGGGGGCACTTTCCCTTAGAAGCTGTCTGTAAACGCAGAATTGAACATCAGAATTGACATAGAGTGCGCAGAGGCGCAGAGGAAAGAGACCCGCGAATTCGTCAGCACACATGGGTCTTTCTCTTTTCAACTCTCAACCGATGGCGCCTCTGCGCCTCTGCGCCCTCCTGTTAAAATTGCCTTTCCAGACAGTCCCTTAGTTTGGTTCATTGGTTGTAAGAGGAGCACTTGAATGATTTTAAGTCTATTCACTAGGCGCTCGGATTGACTCCCCTAGAGCGCTTCCTAGTGTGCCGACCTTCTGCGGAACCACCGTTGGCGAAAGCCGGCGGTGATTTGCTTTGGTGTACTCTTGCATGTTAACCACGCCTGAACTTCCGTATCGGAGAGACCTGACCTATGGATATTAAGATTCTCAAGGAAATCACCAAGTTGATGCGTGAGAACGATCTCACTGAGATCGAAGTCGAATCGGCTGATCTCAAGGTCAAATTGAAAAAGGGTGGCGTCGTCACCATGGTCGCGTCAAGCCCAGCCATGGCTTTGCCGGTGGCTCAGGCGGCAGCTCCCGCCGCGCCTGCGGTCGATGAATTTGCCAACTGTAAGAAAGTCATCTCGCCCATCCCAGGCACGGTTTATTTGAAACCGAATCCAGATGCGGCCGACTTTGTTGCCAATGGCACCCAGGTCGATGAAAACAAAGTGGTGTGTTTAATCGAAGCCATGAAAGTCTTCAACGAAATCAAACCCGACGGCGGCGTGAAGGGCCAGATCAAAAAAATCTGCGTCGTTGAAGGCCAAGCCGTTGAATACGGAACGGTCCTATTCTTGGTTGGCTGATGGTTCGTTCCCGGCCGTCCGGCATTCCGGACGGCGTGGGAACTTCCTGCTCCGCGCTCCCGCTGAGTCGAGCGCTCAATCATACCGAATTTCCGGACACCCGGATTTCCGGACTTCCGAATAAATGAAGCCATATGTTTAAACGCATCCTGATCGCGAACCGTGGCGAAATCGCCATGCGTATTATTCGTACCTGCCGACGTATGGGTATTGAAACCTGTGTCGTGCATTCGACGGTCGATAAAGAATCACTGCCAGTGCGCATGGCTGACGTCGCCATTTGTATTGGGCCTGGCCCGGCCAAACAGAGTTACCTTAACATCAACAATATCATCGCTGCGGCGGAGTTGGCCGACGTCGACGCCATTCATCCGGGCTTCGGATTCCTCTCAGAAAACAGTCATTTCGCTCAAGTCGTGCGCGACTGCAAAATCGAATTTATTGGCCCGCTGTCGTCTTCGATGGAAGCCCTCGGTAACAAAGCCAAGGCCAAGGCGCTCGCTCATGCGAGCGGCGTACCAACCATTCCTGGTTCAACCGGACCAGTGAAATCTCAAGAAGAAGCCATCGCCGTTGCGCGAAAAATCGGCTACCCGGTGATGATCAAAGCGACCAACGGCGGCGGCGGACGCGGCATGCGTATCGCCCATAATGACGCCAGTTTGGTCAGTGGTTTAATTTCGGCTCAGCGCGAAGCCGAAGCCGCTTTCGGCAACGCTGATTGCATCATCGAAGCGTACGTTCAACGCGCACGTCACATCGAAATTCAAATCATTGGCGATCAACACGGCAACGTGGTGGCGCTTGGCGAACGTGACTGTTCTACCCAACGTCGTCATCAAAAACTGGTCGAAGAATCCCCCAGCCCGGTGATCACCGAAGTCACGCGCAAAGCGATGTGCGCCGACGCCGTGAAGCTCGCCAAGGCAGCGGGTTATTACAATGCTGGCACCGTCGAATTCATCTACGACCTTGACCGCAAAGCGTATTTCTTCTTGGAAATGAACACGCGAATCCAAGTCGAACATCCAGTGACCGAGATGTGTACCGGCCTCGATTTGATCAAGCATCAAATCCTGGTCGCAGCCGGTGAACCACTGCGCTTCAAACAAGAAGACATCAAATCCGAAGGCCACGCCATCGAAGTTCGCATCAATGCGGAAGACTGGGAAAAAGGCTTCGTTCCTCACCCAGGAAAAATCAGCATGTACGTCGCGCCATCAGGCAAAGGCGTACGCGTCGACAGTCATTGCTACGCCGGTTATACCATCCCGCCCAACTACGATTCGATGATCGCCAAACTCATCGTCCACGGCGATACGCGCGAAGAAGCCGTCCAATTATTGGAGCTCGCACTCGGCGAATACATCATCGAAGGCCCGAAAACCACCATCGGTTTCCATCAACGATTGCTGAAAGATGCGCGGTTTTTGAATAACCAAGTCACTACCAAATGGGTTGACGAAGTGTTTATGAAGGAACTTGGGGTAGGTTGAATGATCGTGGCACAGTACGCTTAGATTGCCCCCATACGTTGGCCTGCAAGTGGCATGGGGTTTTAGCACGATCTTGGTTTTTTTAGCAGCGGATTCGCAACGCATTTTTTGACACAGGGGTCGACGGTAGCGGCCAGTAGATCTCATTGAGCAGAAGCCGGTGCTCGGGCCTGTCTGCACTCCGTGTCTGAGCTATTCGTCAGTTCAAAGCCCATTACAGTATCAATTTAATAGTTCAATATCTTGTTAGACAATTGGTTATGAATTAAATTGCATTCTGGTAACTAAATTCCCAAAATGCAAAAATGACCTTTCTTGCACGGACACTCGCAGCGCTTGTTCCGACCCATCGAATGAGTTATCCCGTGATTGCCATCACGGGGCCGCGCCAGTCAGGGAAAACTATCCTGGCGCAAGCTGCAGCGCCGGATCTGAAATGAGGACAGGTGTACGCAGCGAAGCGGCCCTTGGGCCGGACACCTGTCCTCATTTATGGTGGCGATGAGGTGCGACCACTCGGCGAAGACCGCCTTATCCCTTGGCATGGAATCGCCGATGCCTTAGCGGGGATTCCATGAGCGGCGTGAAATCGCGAGTCCGCAGTTAGCGAGCAATTCTCGCCGGTAGGTGACGCTCGCCTCTGGCGTAGACGCCATAGCCTCCCGCCATGCCCGTCACCCTTATCACTGGTCCGCATCAAAGCGGTAAATCGCGGCGGCTGTGGCAGCGCTTGCGTGCGGAGCCTGCTGGTGCGGCGGTTTTGGTGCGACCGAATGCGGGAATTCCCCATGATTTGGTGCGTCAGGTTTATGCGTGGTCTGGTCCAGGGTTGTTGCCGCCGATATGGTCATTCAGTGATTTAGTGGAGCGCTGCGTCGCCGCGTCCGATCATCGGCTGCGGGTGTTGGCGAATGGTCCGCTGACGCACGTGTTGCGGACGTGGGCGGCGACGCATTTGCGCGGGCCGTGGTCGACCTTGGCGCGCTGTCGTGCGACCGGGCGTGAGTTGGCGGAACTCGTTCGGCGGCTTGACGATTACGGCATCACGACGGCGGATATTCATTTGGCGCAGCGGGGGCTGCGTGAACGTGGTGACGTGGCGTTGTGCGATGGTTTGTCCGATGTTTTGGCGGCGCGTGCGTACGTGGATCAATTCGCTCAGTCGCATGCGCTGACCTTGCCTGGGGCGCGTCTGCGTTTATTGGCAGAGTCAGCCGCAGCGCCGAACGTGGCGGCAATATATCTCGATGATTTCCAGACGTTTTCTCCAGCGGAGTTGCTGTTGCTGCGCAGTTTGTCGCAGTCACGAACGCTGGTGATCGCAGCGGTTTCTGATCGGCGTCTGGGCTTAGATGCTTCTCCTGCTGATCGCTTGCGCTCTGCTTTGCCTGATGCGGAGGAAGAACGTCTTCCCGCCATAGCCGCGCAATCGCCACACGCGTTGCCGGTGCGAGCATTTCTTTCTGCGGCGCTGGAAGAAGGCCGCACCATCGATGCCGCTGGAGTTGATCATTATCGCTATCGCGATTCGTTGCATGCTGGGCGCGCGATGGCGGCGTGGTTGCGGCGTCATCAGGTTGAACCAGCGCAGGCGTTGTTGGTGGTGCGCGTCGCGGACGCCGAGGCTTTGGCGGTGGCCGATGCTTTGATTGCCGCTGGAGTTCCCGTCAGTGGGCGTTTTCAGTTGCCATTTCTCGGAACGTCGGTGGGAGGTTCATTTGCGGCTCTGGCGACTTTTTGTCGTGAGCAAACCTGGGGTGCGTTTCTTGCATTGGTTGAGCGGCTCGCGCATGACGATCCACCAGCGGTCCGCTTAGCGGATCTGCGTGGTCCGTGGTCGCATCTGATGCTGGATGAGGGCATGAAGCGGGCGACAAGCTTGGCCGCAGATGGCACCTGCGATGGCTGGGGTTGGAGCGAACCGGATCGCCGGCGTCCGTGGTTGCAGTCCGCGATGACTTGGTTGGTGGCGTGGCGTGAACGAGTGCGAGTGGAAGGAACGTGGTGGCAACGGCTGGTATTATTGGCTGAAAAATTTGATTTATCCGATGGCGGTAGCGGCGTTCTGCGCACCATGACCGAACTGGCGGCGCTGCATCCGGTATCGTCAGAAGATCTGGATGAACTGTTGGGCGCGGCTCGCGTCACGGTGGAACGCGACCACGGAAAAGCGGCGTTGGAAATAACCGACGCCGTACGCGGGCGAACGTGGCCGCGTTCAGTGGTGTTGATTCATGATCTTGAACACGGGCGATGGCCCACCCAAACCGTCGGCGGGGCGTTGTTGCCGCCAGACGAGCGGCGGCATTTGGCGACGTTGTTTGCCCGCGACGTTTACGACGAAGCAGGTCGAAATGCCGGTGAAATTGGCGCTTTTCTGGCGGTTGCTGCGCGGGCAAATCAACACGTGGTGCTGGGTATTCCCTGTGGTGATCGTGAACCATGCGCTTGGCTGGGGACGCTGGCTGATCAGCTTGGTTGGGATCTCGAAAAGTTGCGCGAGGACGCCGGTGGTGAGGCCGTTCCCGGTGCGCCGCTTGGCATCGCTGATGCGCAAGGCGCGCATGAACAGGCGTTGTGGTCGGTGACTCCAGGCAGTCCGCGCTTTTCTTTCGCCGTTCCGCCACGTTTGCCGGCAGATCTGCGCTTGAAGGCCTCGGCTTTGAGTGCGCTGTTTCGTGATTCTTTCGCCACGGTCTGCGATCGTTTATGTTTAGCGGATCCGCTGGCGAATTTGGAATTCATGGAAGAGGGCAATGACCTTCATGCATTATTAGCCAAGTTAGTTATCCATCCGCCAAGTCAGTGGTCAGCAGAACTTGGCCGTTTATTACCAGAGTGGATCGCCACGAGTGACGACGCGCTGACGCGGATTGAACGCAACCGACTCGCCCGTCGATTGAGCGAAGTGATGGTGGTCGAAGCCGTTGCTGCCGCGCAAACCGCACGCCAAGAAGCCGAAGTTCCAGCGACGATACCACTGGAAATTCCAGGACATCCGTTGCTTCAGCTGAAAGGTCGGATTGATCGCTTAGATCGTCTCGCTGATGGCCGCGTTCGTCTGATTGATTACAAGCGCGGTGCCATCAGCGCGCAGGCCAAAGCGTTGGCCGAAACGATTGATGGTCAGTTATTAGGGTATTTGCTTGGCGCCCGCGCCGCCGGCTGGAATGCGGAATGCGCTTATTATTTGTCACTACGAGCTGGCGCCCGCGCCGGCTGGGGTTCGATCCCGACGCCGACCGGCAAGAGCGCAACGAAAAATGGAAATGATCTCACCGATCTTGATCGCGTCGCCGGTGAATTGGGCGATGCAATCGCTGAACTAGCCGCCGGTATTGCGCATGCCGATGCAGATGGTCGCAGCGCCAGTGACTATGCACCCATCGCACGTTTAGACGAACGGCGTTTGGACCTGGGCGGAGAGTCCGAGACATGAAGAGCTCATCTCTATTGAGAAAAAAATCTACCTTTCTCAGAAAGCAGAGAACGTGATGGAACAAGAGAAACGGAGGAACGGAGGGAGAGGAAATCAAAGGCAGGGAAATCCATTTTGTTTTTCCTCCGTTTCTCCGTTCCTCTTGTTCGATAATGCTTCTTCGAGTGATGGACTGGATTCTGGTCACCATCAACGATCACTCGTGAGAGGTGAGATACCACACATGATGTGCGTGCATAAAGTATTATCATATGTCTGAACCTGCCTGGCGTACATTCACCGTGGAACAGCAGCGCGCGGCCTTTTTGGTCGATCGTCCGGTGCTGGCTGCGGCTGGCGCAGGCGCGGGAAAAACGGCGGTCATGGCGGTGCGCTATGTCGCTTGTTTGCTGAGCTATTCCGATGCAGAGGGATTGAAACCAGAGAGAATATTGGCGGTGTCGTTCACGCGTGAGGCGGCGGCGAATCTGCGCGCACGCATCGAGCGCACTTTGCGAATGGTAATAAAGATCCGCTCTTTCCCACGTTTTGTGGAGGGCGAAGGCATCACCGAAGCAGAGCTGCATCCCACTCAGATCGATCATTTGCGGAGTTGTTTGCGGGATTTGCCCATGGCCCCGATCGCCACCATCGACGCGTTGTGTTTGCAATGGGTGGCGGAGCACGCGGCAATTTTGGGTCGCGATCCAGATTTACGTCCACCAGAAACTCTGGCCTGGGCGCAAGTGCGCGAACAAGCGTGGACGGCGTTAGTGGCCGATGATCTGGCGCGCGAGCAGAGTGATTTGCTGTCGTTGGTCGCCGCTTACGGAGCGCACACCGTTCAACGATTGGTGCAGCGGCTGGGCGATCAGGCTGCGGCGCTGCCACAGCCGCAGCTCAACACGTTAAATGGTGACGCGGTGGAATTGGTGCGCGCACGGCGTGCGTCCATGATGGACGCTCTCATCGATGCCGTAGTCGATGCGCAGCAATTATCGGTCAAGGCCAAGGTGCTTGATAAAGTGCGCGCAGAGCCGTCGATCCCGCCAAGCGCGCCTGAAAAATTCACCGCGTGGTTGGCGGCACTCACCGCGTTGTCGTTATCTGGAGTGAGCAACGACGCGGTGAAAGAAGTGGTTGGCGCGATTCAAGACGCCGTCGATTTCCCCAATCAGCGGGTTGATGGCAAACGCCCTAGCACCAAAGAACGTTTAGCTTTTGCCAGCCTTGCCGGACTTGCAGCGCATGATCCAGCGTTGGAGGCGACGCTGGCTGCACGCGCCAGCGCCTTTGCTCGCCTCGCAACGCAATGGCTAGAAAAGCTCAACGATTGCGCCGCGCGCGCGCACCTTGCTGGTTTTGCCAGCGTTGAAGCGCAGGCTTTGCAATTGCTTGACGATCCACGCGTTCGTCGGCGATTGGGTACGCGTTATCGTCACGTTTTGCTTGATGAAGCGCAGGATCTCAATCGTTTGCAAGGTCGTTTAGTTGAAGCCTTGCAAGCGGGCGGCGGCGAACAATCAGCACGCATATTTATCGTCGGCGATCATCGCCAAAGTATTTACGGTTTCCGTCACGCAGATCCGGCGATCTTCGCTGGTTGGGAAACTTCCATCCATGAGCGCGGTGGTATCGCGGCAACCTTGGCAGAAAATTTCCGCAGTCATCCGGATTTATTGCAGCAGGTTCGTGGCGTCTTCGCGCAAGACGCGCTCGCCACCGACTTCCGCCCAGCGGACATTAAAGCCGGTCGTCAGGCTGATGATTTTAACGGACGCGCAGGCATTCAACGTGGCTGGCGCGTGCTCGCCACGCGTGAGGGGCAACCGTTAGAGTTGCGCGCAAACTCGATCGAGGCCAGCGAAGTTCAGGCTCGCCATTTGGCGTCGTTGGTGGCGAGCTCGATCGCGAGTGGACGGCGCGCAGAAGATCACGCAGTGCTGTTACGAACTCGCGGGCGCATGCGACGGTATGCGCAGGCCTTGGAGCGCGCGGGAATTCCCTACGATACGGATTTTCCAGGTGGTTTGTACGACGCGCAAGAATGTCATGACATCGAGGCGGTTCTGCGCTTGTGCGTCAATCCGCATGATCGACGGGCATTAGCGATTGCCCTCGGCGGACCGTGGGGCGCTGCTGACGCACAAGATCGCACCCTGATGGTCGACAGCTTAGAACGTTCGCCCGCTGAAGGTTGGAATCATGCCGCAGCGCAAGCGCCCATTGGTGAATTGGTGGCAACGCTGCGTCCGCTCTTGGCAAGTGAGGGAGTCGCGCCCGTCATTCGGCGATTGATTACCGATGAACGACTGACGCGCCGCTATGGTTCGTTGCCGCTCGCACGGCGTCGTTTGGCGAATCTCGCGCACTTGGCGGAAGAAGAACAGGCGGCAGGTATTCCCCTCGATGCGCCTGCTTTCATCGCGCGTTTAGCCGAACGTCGTCGTCTTGGCGTTGATGGCGAAGAAGCCGCCGGTGCCAGTCTTGGCAGTCGTGGCGTGCGCCTGATGACGATTCATCAAAGCAAAGGCCTGGAATGGCCTGTGGTATTTTTACCAGATCTCGATCGGAAATTCGATAGCCGTGATCTGACCGCCAAGGCGTTGGCGCGTACCAGCGGTGGTGATGAGGGCTTAGTCGTGGCGTGTCATCCTGGCGATCAAGATGCGGACGAAGTGATTGGTCAGAAAGCCGGACTTATCGCTGATCATCTGCGGCAACGAATCCAAGCTGAAGAAGCACGATTATTTTATGTCGCGTGCACGCGTGCTCGTGAAGAACTCCACGCATTGATTCCCGGAGTCGAACTCGGTGGGCCACTGCGCGACGGCAGCGTGCGTTGCCCTGCCGATTGGTTGGTGGGTGCGGGCCAAACGTGGGATGACGTCGTCATCGCCTTGGATGAAACGGTGGAGCGCATGCGTGGTGGAACGCTGACGAGTGATCCGCTGCCAGCCCTAAAAATCGCTCCAGGCGTGGAAAAATCAGTGGTTTCTGTCACCGCGCAGAGCGACGAACATAGTCCTGTCGTCACTCACCATGCGTCGTTGTCGCGCTCCACCGCGCAGGCGCTGGGAATCGCCATTCATCAAGTCATCGCTGATCATGGCCCAGGCATGTCCAGCGCGATCGCCCAAGCCGCGCTCGCTCCCTTCGCGAGCGGCTTAGGCGATGAACGTCACCGACGTCTACTCACTCATCTTACCGACGCCAATCTCTTGCCCGGCTATTGGTCCGCCGCCGCACGCTTGATCGAACAGCCCGTCGTCGGCGAAGTAAACGGAGAAATCGTCATCGGCATTTGCGACGTCCTGCTGCAAGATGCCAACGGAGCGTGGCATCTTTACGACTGGAAAACCGGCGAAGCAGCGACCAACGAAACCAGCCACCAACAAGTGCGACTCTACGCACGTTTAATCGCACCCTATTTAAACGGACCGTTGGTATCGGCGGGTTTGGTTGACGTAGAAAATGGAAAAGTGCTCCCGGTTGATCTTTCGCTCGGCGCCGTCGGATAATTGCGAGTCCCTCCGCGCTCAGCGAAGAAGGGTTGCGTCTCTGCTCGATGCCATGTACGGTTTTCAACCATGTAAATCATCGGGTCTTTCGTTAGCTCCAGTGATAGGTTTGGTCGTACCTGTGTGAAAGAAAGAACTGCTGATGTCTGATGCACCATCGTTGGAAACGCCATCGTCGAAACCGTTGGAGACCATCGGCACCACCGGAATGACCAGCGCAGAGCGCCTTTTTATAGCGCTGTGTGGTCTAGCCCTGTTGGCGGCATCGATAGGAGTCGGTCGCCATATTTGCGAGGCGATTGCTGAGCAATTGCCAGACGATGGTTCATGGTGGTTACGTCTGCAAACCGTGCCGTGGTCGGCGTGGTTGTTTGCGCTGCTCCATTTTATTTCTGCGCTGGCATCATTGTTTATTGGCTACGTCGTTATCGCCTGGGCATATCCACGACGCGGCTTAGCGCGCGAGGGCCGCACGAATCCTGCTGCCGCGATTCTTTCAGGTGCGCATTTGATGAGCGCGGTGGTGATTACCGGAGTGAGTTGGGGTGGCTTAGACGCCAGTTCGTTGTTGGTGTCGGCAACGTTTTGTGCCTTGGGTTGGTTGGCCATGATCATCATCGCTTTTGGTCATCGAGTGGTCACTCGTTATCACGATGAAGAAGAAATCGCCGCAGGAAATACCGCAGCGGCCTTGTCTGCGGCAGGTCTTCAAATCGCAGTGGTGATCGTCGTCAGTCACGCGATTCAAGGCCAATTTATCGGCTGGGGCGCATCATTGGCGAGTTTCGCTATCGCGCTGGTATGGACGGTGGCGCTTTATCCGCTGCGTCAGGTGGTATTGGCGCGATTCATTTTACGTATGCATCCACGCGCCTTGGACGCGGCCATTGCGGTGAAGCGTGATCATCGCTTGGCGGCAGCGGAGGCGTTGTGCTATTTACTGTCGGCCTTGTGCCTCTCGGCGTGGTAAGGCAATGACCGCGACTCTTCATCTGCTCGACCATTCACCAACAGAAGCCAACGCATTCACGGCGGTTCTGCAGAGTGGTATTATCGACGACGTCTATGCGCGTGGGGTCCTCCGTATCGCTACAGAGCCGGAGATTCTTTCCGTCCATCAAGCCGCTAACTTGTCTAAGGCAGCGTGCAGCGTCGCGTTGATGATTGATGAAGCGATGCAAGCCGTCACTGGTCACGCTCCATTGCTGCGTGAACTGGGTCTTGATGATAGTTTGATCGCGATCGCAGCGCTTGATGGTCCACGATGGTTGGGGCTTTCACGCGCTGACGTGTTCATGGTCGAGGGCAATGAAGACGCCCAGGTCTGCGAACTCAATTGTGATACGCCAACCGGACTTGCTGAATGCACGGAGTTGGGCCGCGTCGCCGCACTCGCTCATCCCGGGCTGCTGAATCCATCGGCAGGTTTGCGTTCACGCTGGATTGCCATGGTACGTTCGGCGGTTCGTTCTGATGTGCAGTTGCCAGTGGTTGGAATTCTTGATCCGACGGAAATGACGGAGGATCTTTGTCACGTTCGCTTGCTGGGGCGTTGGCTTGAAGAAGCCGGATTTGTCGTGGTACGTGGCTCGCCTTTCAATCTGCATCAGTGTCCTAACGCGCGCGTTGGTTTGTTCGGTACGGCCTGCGATGTTTTGATCCGGCATTACAAAACTGATTGGTGGGCGTGTCGATCGAGTCCGTGGCTTGATCAAGCACCGCCGCCGGATTCTGCCAGTCTTGTGCGCGAATTAGGGCTTATCGCTGCTGCGCAAGCCGCAGGCATGGTGACCGTGGTGAATCCGTGGGGAACCGTGGTTGCGCAAAATAAACGGATGCTGGCTCTTCCCTGGGAACACCCGGAATTTTTCCACGAAGAAACGTTGGCGGCAGTGAAGCTCCATTTGCCAGAGACGCGCTATGTGGCCTCACTGACGCGCGCGCAATTGTTAGCAGAGCGTGAACAATGGGTGCTCAAAAGTGACTACGGTTGCGAGGGCGAAGAGGTTTTGGTCGGCAGTCTCACCACGCCCGAACTCTGGGCGGAATCCTTGCGTTTAGCCGACCCTCGTCATTGGGTGGTCCAGCGCGCATTTATTCCGCGTCGCGATGCCGTTGGCCGTAGTATGAATTATGGAATTTTTCTCATCGGCGGAACGCCGAGCGGTATTTATGCTCGGCGATCAGCAACACCGACCGACGCCATGGCCTGTTCACTGCCGACCTTGGTCCAACCATGAATGACGATGACGCCGCCTTTTCTGCCGCCTTTTCTGCCGCCTTTTCTGCCACGTTTTTTGACGAGCCGGGCCTTTTGGCTGTGCGGTTTGCTAGCGCGAAGAAAAATCGCGTAGCGAATTTTGCAACGTATCGTCGGCCTGACGTGACTCCCGCAGGACTGAATATCAACGGCGGTTGCATAGTCGGAATCGGCATCGCGCTGGTGTGCGTGGGGGTTCCGTATTGTGCTATTCAAACCTCTTCGGTTCATCCGTCATATTCAGCGTCGTATTCAGAATCAGGCCCGACGGCGATGTCTGCGCCAAACAGCGATTATCAGCAAGTGGAAGCATCGTCGTCGGTCGACTTATCGAACCTAGCGGATGAATTGGCGCCACTGCGCAGTGATTTGCAGCCGTGGTTGGTGCGCACGCTGCTTGACGTACCACGCGAACAGCAACGGCACGGCGATTCAACGGAAAGCTGGATTCAACCCCGTTTGTATAGCGAAGGACAGGCGGCCTTTCGGCGCGGACAGCAGTTGGCATCAATGTTAAAAACCGCCGGCGCAGGGGTTGAACTGGCGGTGATTCTCGATTTGCCTGGACCAATGTCGGTAGCGACGGCCGCTGGTATGGCGTCGTCTTTTGATCCAGTTTTTACGATGGATAATCTTCCCCATGCCGCTGGCGTGGTGCCGTCAGGGCAAACGTTGTCGGCAATCGTTGCTTGGCGGTCGACGTTTATGGCGGCCCGTTCGGCGCGCACTCAACCCGTTCCGGCGCTGTTTATTCTTGAAGGCAATCGTCTGAATATCTATCAGAACGAAGTCGAACGTTTTGATAACCGTTCGCTGGCACGTTTGCCCGAACCGGCCGAATTCAAAGCGTTGGGGGTGAGACGGATTCTGTATGTGCGCGAACATCGCGGCGCGGTCGGCGAGGCGGACGATCTCAACGCTTTATTTGCGGCTCTCGCCAGCGCCGAAATGGAAGTGCGTCATCTTGCTATCGCAACCATGGATGACGTAACCGCTGAAAAAATCGCTGAGGAACCATTGCCAGAGGCCGCGTCACCAGTGACATCGACGTCAGCCCAACAGACCAACGACCATGTTCACAGGATGTGGTTTTGGCATCATTACGGCTGGTATGGTCCGATTGGGCGCAGCTGGTCTGAACCCGATGACGCCGATGCGCGCTACCGTACGGCGTCGCGTCAGACGCCATTTTCATTTCGTAATTCGTCAACGTTGTTTGATGGTGGAGAGCACCAGCATACCAGCGCGTTAAATAGCATTCGTCAGCCACGCCGCGTTTCACCGCCGGCTGTGTCGTCGCAACAAACGTCGCATCAAACGTCGCATCAAACGTCGCATAGCTCCTTTCAAACTTCCCCATCGCATACCACCACAACCTCAAGCGGTGGTTCGTGGTCGCGCTCCTTCAGCTCATCGTCGGGATAAGATTATGACTACGACTTTCTTCGGCGTACAAATCGCGCTTAAACTCGCGTTCGAACATCCGTTGCGCGCTGACCTCGCGGATTTGGCGACGGACTCTCGCACCAGCACGTCGTTGATTGCTCAGCGCGTGTGTTGGACGCGCATCGCTGCGGCTCTCGAAGGGGCGGAGAAATTGGCGACGTTCGGAACGTGGGATCTCATTCGTAAGACGGGACAGAACGATTACGAAGAATGGGCGAGCGGCTTAGAAGCCATGGCCGGTTGGCCGATGGATGATTTCGGAACCAATGGCAGCCATTTGCTGGTCAGCATCATTTTCTTAGTGGTTGGTGGATCGAATGCCGACCTCACCCTTGGCGATCAGTGCGATTTACCTGAGCGCGATTGGCAACGGCGCGCGACCTATGCGCAACTCTTCGCGGTGCCGCCGATGTTGAATTTCACCAATGTTCTTGGCAGTGGATTTTATATCGCCCCGCGCCCAGACCACGCCGGATTTTCTACCGCCGCTTTAACCGGCGAGGGCTTCGAATATTTAGCGCCCATCACCGGCTAAAACATGAAGATGCGGAAAATAGTTTGCCGCAATTACGCGCCCAGTTGTTTTTTCACGGCGCTGAAGGCTTGCACCGCGTGCTGAAGATCAGCGCGGGTGTGTTGTGCTGAAAGCTGACAACGAATGCGCGCTTTGCCGAGAGGCACAACGGGGTGACTGAAGCCGATGACGTAGATGCCGTGATCGCGCAGGGCTTCGGCATAACGCACGGCCAAAACCGCATCGCCCAGCATGACCGGGACGATTGGGTGCTCGCCGGGTAAGAGGGTGAATCCGGCGTCGGACAAACCTTGGCGGAAGAAGGCGGCGTTATCGCTAAGGGTGGCGCGCAAGGCTTGGCCGTTGGCGGCGAGGTCGATTGCCGTCAACGCCGCTCCGGCGATGCAGGGGGCGAGCGTATTCGAAAACAAATACGGGCGCGAACGTTGGCGCAGGTATTGGACCATTTCTTTGCGGCCGCTGGCGTAGCCGCCGCTGGCTCCGCCCAATGCTTTGCCCAGCGTGCCGGTAATCAGATCGATGCGCTCAGTGACGCCGAATCGTTCCGGGGTGCCACGTCCGTTGGCGCCGACCACGCCGACGGCGTGCGAATCGTCAACCATGACCAGCGCATTATATTTGTCAGCGAGATCGCAGATGCCATCTAAGCGTGCGAGCGAACCGTCCATCGAAAAGACGCCGTCGGTGACGATCAGGCGGAAGCGCGAGTCAGCGGATTCTTTCAGGCGCGCAGCGAGATCATCTAGATCGTTATTGCGGTAGCGTAAGCGCTTGGCCTTGCACAGACGAATACCATCGATGATCGATGCGTGATTCAATTCATCGGAAATAACCGCGTCTTCAGCGCCAAGCAACGTTTCAAAAACGCCACCGTTCGCATCGAAGCACGACGGATACAAAATGGTTTCTTCGGTTTGCAGAAAGGTGCTGATCTTCTGTTCAAGCTGGCGATGCAATTCTTGCGTGCCACAGATGAAGCGCACGCTGGCCATGCCGAAGCCCCAGCGATCAAGTGCGGCATGGGCAGAGGCAATGATGGCCGGATGTGAAGCAAGGCCGAGATAATTATTGGCACACAAATTCAGCAGGCGCTTGCCGCCAACCTCGACGTGGGCGCCTTGTGGCCCAGCAATCAAGCGCTCGCGTCGATCGGTGCCATTGGCAATCGCCTCTTTGATCAGTTGGGCGAGATGTTCTTGAAAGCGTCCGTACATGGCTGGTCCATTTGCTTGGGAGGGAAAATACTGACGGCGAATTTAGCGGAATACTTTCCAGTCTAAGATGACTTTGCCGCTGTTTCCCGAATTCATCGCGGCGAAACCTTTTTCAAATTCATGTGCGGCCATGCGATGAGTGATGATCGGGGTGATGTCGAGTCCGCTTTCGATCAGCACGCTCATCTGATACCACGTTTCATACATTTCGCGGCCGTAAATGCCTTTGATGGTGAGCATGTTCAAGACTACTTTGCTCCAATCGATGGCGATTTCCTGGCTGGGGATGCCCAGCATGGCGATGCGGGCACCGTGGCAGAGGTTGTCGATCATGTCGCGCAAGGCGGTCGGACTGCCGGACATTTCCAGGCCAACGTCGAAACCTTCGCGCATGCCGAGCTGGCGTTGCACATCGGCGAGGTTGCCTTTTTTGACATTGAGCGCGACGTCAGCACCCATGCGTTTTGCCAGCGCCAAGCGATCGTCATTGATATCGGTGATGACGACATGACGCGCGCCAGCATGGCGTACAACGGCGGCAGCGATGCAACCAATCGGACCAGCGCCGGTGATCAGCACGTCTTCACCTAAAACGCGATGCGTCAGCGCGGTGTGCACGGCATTACCAAACGGATCGAAGATTGAGGCGACATCCAAATCAATGTTTGGATTATGATGCCAGAGATTGCTCATCGGCATGGAAATATATTCAGCGAACGCGCCCTGACGATTCACGCCCACGCCGACGGTATGAGCGCACAATTGGCGACGACCAGCCAAGCAATTGCGGCAACGACCACAAACCAGATGGCCTTCACCACTGACCAGATCACCGACTTTGAAATCATTGACGTTGCTACCGAATTCAACCACATGACCAACGAATTCGTGGCCGACGACCAACGGCACAGGAATGGTGCGCTGCGCCCAGGAATCCCAATTATAGATATGCAGATCCGTGCCGCAGATGCCGGTGCGATCGACGCGGACGAGTACGTCGTTAATGCCAACTTCTGGCATCGGTACGTCGACCAAAGTGAGTCCAGGTGCGGCGGTCGTTTTGGCGATGGCTTTCATGCGGTGTTCCTGCGGTTGGTTTGGGACGGTAGCGGTCACGAATCTACCATGCAAGATTTATGTCCGGTATAACGGACAAGGCATTCCCGTAGGTCATCACCGCCGACGGTAGGCGTCCGTCACTGGACGGGCGATAGGTGCCGTCAGCGGTTGTGCTCCCTTCGGAATTTCATCTAGATTTTTGACGCGCAGCGCGACGGCGCAGATGTCGTCGCTTGGCTGTCCATCGACATAAGACTTGGCTTCTTCGAGCACTTTCGCCACCATCATGCTGCACGGCATATCCTGGTGATGCGCGAACGCCCCCATGACCCTCAGGCGGCCAGCATTAAGGTCGCGGGGATTGTGTGCCCGGGCCACGCCGTTGGTGAACATGGCGAAGATATCACCCGGCTGAAGCTGTAGTGACATCGGACGCAAACTGCTGCGAAATTGTTGGCCGCTGGCGATACCGAGGCGCTCTCCTTGGGTGTGAATTTGTTGCAAGGCAATTTCACGTTTGGGATTGAGCAACAGCGCTGGATGGAAGCCGACATTCAAGCACGTCAAACTGTTGAAGGGTAAATTCAGCACCGCTGCGAAAAGTCCGATCGAACAACCATGCACTAAGTCGACGCGCAGTTCATCATTCAAGCGCGCGAAGAAGTCTAATAAGTCAGCTCGCTGCGCGGCTAAACGACGCATCGTCCGCATGGCTTGCGTTACCATTAACGCTGCGCCTGGACCATCGCCCTGCAAATCACCCATGACCAACATGATGCGGTCACGGTCTAGGCTAATGAAGTCGTAAAAGCTACGTGGGATCGGGGAATACGGCTCATAGCGCAAGACGATCTGATAGGCGTCAAGTTTTGGCGGTTTGCATAACATTTTTAGGAACTGATTTTTTACCGTGTGAAAATCGCTGGACGATTTCAATCTTTTAATCGTTGCGGTTTCTTGTTCTTTGAGCAGACGCGGGTCAGGACCGTTAGCGACCAGCACCTCAAGCCGATTTTTTTCGAGCATTTTCCCCGACTGTGCTTCTTCGCATTTGCCAAGCGTACGCGCCAGATTCTCAATGGTGAGGGCGGTGATGCGGTGGTCTTCCAACGGAATACCTGCAATCCATTGTCCGGTATACGGATTCAGCCACAGGCCGTGTTTGAAGACGCGCAAGTGTTCAATGAATTCCAACTGGTTCTGCAAGTAATGAAGCCAACGCAAATAGAGCAAATCCTTCAATGACTTTGGCTTGAGCGATAACCACGGCCTGGTCGCTAACAGGTGGCGCTTGGCGATCTCTTGATGTCCAAAAGGTGCCGCCAAGGCTTGCCCAGAATACGGATCAAGCCAATGAAGACCGTCCATGGTCAGGACGCGAAAAGATGCGTCCTTGGCCAAAGATTGCAGCAGCCAATCAGGAAGCGCATCACGGGAGGAGTAGGATTCGGTGGGTGTCATAGTTTTGTCGTTGGTAAGGCCGTAGACCAATCTCGCGCAATCAACATATTTTGACAGTCTAGAAATTCACTTTGTCGTTGGGCCGAGTGTCATGCCTGGCCTTTGATGCCAGCTTCCACCAGGGAAAGTCGTGTGGATCAAGGCCACAAAATCGATTCACCAGCGCGGTGGAGCACTATGAAAGCAAGCGTGGAGAACAGCACATGCTACGAATTATGATGATCGTAAGCTTCAGTATCATCTCCACGTTTCTGCAATCAGCAGAAGTTGCTGGCGTGCGTTTGGAAGCGGCCGCCAAAGTGGGCGAGCACACCGTGACCTTGCGGGGAGCAGATTTGCTCCGCTGGAAATGGATCGTAAAAATCTACGTCGCTGCCTTGTACGTGCCGGCGAATACGAAGACCACGGAGATCCTTGGCGAAATACCGCGCCGAATTGAATTCCATTATCGCCGAGGATTTACCGCCGAGCAATTAGTTGAGGCGACCAATGGGACGATCAACCGTGGGCGTGACGACAAGGCCATCGCCGCCATCGCAGCAGAGGTCACCGCCTTCAACGCGCTCTATCCTGCGGTGGTCGAAGGCGACGTGATGGCCATCGAATACGTACCCGGCGTCGGCACGACCATGCGCATCAATAATGTGGCGCGCGGAACTGCCGTGGTGGGCGCTGAATTTTCCAAGGCGTTATTTGCCATCTGGGTTG
This sequence comes from Planctomycetota bacterium, assembly GCA_043775355.1. Lineage (GTDB taxonomy): Bacteria > Planctomycetota > UBA11346 > UBA11346 > UBA11346 > BOG-1363. Next base: position 22,233 of record JAYVSL010000246.1, on the reverse strand, counting down.
GTGACAACGCCGTCGATGACGATCTGAAAGCGGCGTTATTGGGGAAAGAACCGTAGGATGAGCGATGAGGCGCTACGGGGCGGATCATTTGCAGCGATCTTCTTTTGGCCGGTTATTTCCCATGCTCATCGCTAGCTGTCTCTGCCTGTCGCTACCCCAATGTCCGCACCACCATCACCAGGACGTGGTGTTCGCTAGCATCGTCGATTAATCGAATCAGTCCGTTTGCTTGTTCAATACCGTCAACGGTGACGCTGGCGATCTCAGCAATTTTCACTTCGATGCGATAACTCGCGCGACCAAAGCGGTAATGCATGGTGAAACCATTCCAGCCACTGGGCAGGCGCGGCAGCATGCGCAATTGATCATTGCTGCGCTCAAGACCGAGTAGGGTTTCGCTGATCAGGCGGTACATCCAGCTGGCTGAGCCGGTGTACCATGACCAACCGCCGCGACCGGCGTGTGGGGCAACACCGTAGACGTCTGCTGCCATGACATACGGCTCGACTCGCCATATGGCGACGTCTGCTGGTGTTGCACCATGGCGCAGCGGATTGATCAGGCGCAGGAGTTCCCACGCGCGGTCGTGGTCGCCGAGCAGTGCGGTCGCCATCACCACCCACACGGCGGCGTGAGTGTATTGGCCGCCATTTTCACGCACGCCAGGGACGTAGCCCTTGATGTAACCTGGGTCGATTGCGGAGTGATCAAATGGCGGATCGAATAAACGAATAATTCCAGCGTCACGATCAACCAGATGGCGCGTTACTGAATTCATCGCGGTGCGGGCGCGTTCGGGATCGCCTAGGCCAGTGAACACCGCCCAGCTTTGTGGCAGCGAATCAATGCGGCATTCTTGCGCGTCGGCTGAGCCAATGATGGTGCCGTCGTCGCTCCAGGCGCGGCGATACCAGGCGCCGTCCCAGGCGTGCGTTTCGATGGCAGTGCGCAGACGCTGCGCGTGGTCATCGCAGTGCGCGGCGAAGGTGCGATCGCCGTGCGCATGCGCGACGGCGCCGTAATGATGCAGAACTTGGTGCAGAAAGAATCCTAACCACACGCTTTCGCCGACACCTTTGGCGCCGACTAAATTCATCCCGTCATTCCAATCGCCGCTGCCCATCAACGGCAAATCGTGACTGCCATAACGCAGAGCTCGACGAATTGCTCGGCAGTTATGTTCATGCAAAGTTGCGGTTTCTTCGCTGATGCGTGGCTGATCGTAAAAGCTGTCTTCGTCAGGGTGTAATTCGCGGCTATCCAAAAACGGAATGATTTCATGGAGAATTCCGCTGTCGCCGGTCACTGAAATATAACGCGCGGTGACCAAGGGCAGCCACAGCAAGTCATCGCTGATGCGCGTGCGCACACCGCGTCCGGTTGGTGGATGCCACCAATGTTGCACATCACCTTCACGGAATTGCCGTCCAGCTGCGCGCAACAAATGTGCGCGCGTCAGCGCCGGTTCGGCGTGCACCAACGCCATCACGTCTTGCAATTGATCGCGGAAACCAAAGGCCCCACCAGATTGGTGGAAACCGCTGCGCGCCCACATCCGGCAGGCAAGAATTTGGTATGGCAACCAGCCGTTTATCAGCAGATCAATGGCTGGTTCTGGCGTTTCGACGTGGACCGTGCTGAGCATTTTACGCCAGTAAGCATGCACCGCTTCGAGTGCACTGGCGACTGCTGCGCGGCCTTGCAGGCGCTGAATCACCAGCGCGATGGCTTCGGGAGAATCACCCGCGCCAAGCAAGAAAACTACTTCGCGCTCAGCGCCCTCGGGCAGTTCCAACGGTACCATCATCGCTGCACAAGGATCAAGTCCGGCGCCGACGCGTCCCGACAAGCGTGTCCGCGTCAGCGCCGCTGGATGGCGTAAACTGCCGCAACGACCGATGAATTCTCCGCGATCACCGGTGACGGTCCGCAGTGGTTCGCTGACAGCGAAAAAACCTAAGCGATGATGTGCTTCGGCGACGTAATGATTACGCGCTAATAATGCACCACTGCGGCGATCAATTTCGGTAACGATAAAGGGTGCCGAACGATCGCGTCGTTCGCCCAAAACCCAATCGACATAGCCGGTCGCGGTCAGTCGGCGTGCGCGCTTGGTGGTATTACGCAGCCGCAGACGGCAAATTTTTACCGGTGCATCCAGCGCAACAAACACCGTCAATTCACTGACGATACCCGCTTCATGGTGTTCAAAGACGCTGGCGCCAAAACCGTGACGAATGGTGTAGCTGCCGCTGCGCACTGGCCACGGTGTCGGCGACCACACCTGACCGCTATCTTCATCGCGCACGTATAACGCTTCGCCGCTGACATCACCAACCGCATCATTGTGCCAGGGCGTCAGCCGATGTTCGTGACAGTTGCCATCCCAAGTGTAAGCTGATCCAGCTTCACTGATGACGGTGCCGAAATGTTCATTGGCAATAACGTTAACCCACGGCGCTGGCGTGCTTTGACCTTCAGACAACGTGATGACATATTCGTTGCCATCGGCACTAAAACCACCGTAGCCATTAAAGAGTCGAAGATCAGCAGGCACGCGTCTGGCGGTCGGCTGATGATCGCCAGGTTCGCGTGCTGGCACCAAGCGTGGCAACGGTGGCTCAACCTTGGTTCGACGTTCGACTATCTGCGCTAAATTACCGCTCGCGTCGCTGATCACCACGCGTGCGACGGTTTGAAATAACGTGCGGTCTTCTTCCGACATTTGATCAGAGCGACGGACAAAAATGCCAGCCGGTTTGTCGAGCATGCCGGCACCGACTCCGGCGGCGATTAATCCAACGATGCGATCGGTAACTGCCTGACGATAAACCGAGTGATCTTCATTCCAGATCACCAGATCGACCGCCAAACCTTTGAGTCGCCAATAGGCGTGCGCGTTGACCAGCTGAGTAACCAAATCCATGCGTGCGGAGTCGGTCAGACGCAGCAACACGATTGGCAGATCGCCGCTAATTCCAAAACCCCACAGACCAGATTGCCCGCTGCGATTGGCGGCCAAAAGATTCGCGCCAGCGCGTCGTAGCGGAGTGGCGAACACCACCGAACCAGCCAGACGACCGTAAATTTGCGCATCGGCTTCACTCGCGCCGAGCTGACCTAGGACCACCTGACTGTGGCTCCAACCTAATCCGATAATGTGTTCGGCTAAACGGCGATCACGATAGCGCGCGGTTAAATCAAGCGCGCCAGCTTCGTCATCAGCAGCGCCGAAAATGAAATCAATGACGGCAGATTCGCCGGGTTGCAACGACACCGTGCGACGGAGCGCGACGATGGGATCAAGCACATCGCCGCAGGTTCCCGCAAGGGGACCAAACGTTTGCAGTGCAATTGGCTCTGCAGCGGTGCGGTTACGTCCGATGAATGATTCACGTCCGGTGTCGAACGAGGGCGTACCAACTTCGTTCCCGCGCACACTCGACAGATGGAAAAACCACGGCGGCTTTTCGTTGGCACGGCGCGGACGACGCCAACACAGCAGCGCTCCTTTGTCGTGACGAGTCTGAACAAAAAGCTTGCTAAATGATGGATGGGCGGCGTCCGCATCGGCGGGCGCCAACACGCATTCGGCGTAACTGGTGAGCTCAATAACGCGCACGACGCGCGAACGATTAAGGATCGTTACGCGGCGCAGTTCAACATCGTCCTCTGGCGAAACGGCGATTTCCGTACGCGTCTCGATTTCGTGATCGACGCGTTTGAATTCAGCGCGGCCTTGCAAGAACACCGCTTCGTACGACGTCGGCGCTGAACCGAGTGGCTGCCACGCAGCAGACCACATGACCGAACGATCCAGATCACGTAAATAGCAGAAGGTGCCGCTGGCATCACGCGTGGCGTCTTCACTCCAGCGTGTCAGCGCCGCGCCTTGGTAACGACTGACGCCGCCACCAGCATCGGTCACCAACACGTGATAACGACCATTCGAAAGCAAATGCACTTCCGGTTGGCTGGCAGTTGGATTGGTAAACACGCGCATGGTAATTTCGGGCGTGCTGGCAGCGACGCGATCGATTCCGGCTTCGGCAGCGTGCGGATAAACCACCGGAACGGTTTTCGGAATACGTTCCTGCAATAAGAGTTCGGTCGCTTTAAAAAGTGGGTCAGCTAAAAAGCGCCGCTGCATCGGACGCCCGCATAAAACCGCGTCGAGCGCCAGCAACGACATGCCTTGGTGATGCACCATGAATGAACGAACGGCGGCTCCACCAGCGCCGTGCGGCATGCGCGCCGGGGTGAAATCGACCGCTTCATAGAAACCGTATTGGCCTTCATGACCGGCGGCAGCAAGCCGCTGCAAATTCGCACAGGCTTCGGCTGGCATCACCATTAACGCCATCGCGCTGGCATATGGCGCGATCACTAAGTCATCGGCCAAACCACGTTTGAGGCCCAAGCCGGGCACACCAAAAGCGCGGTATTGATAGTTCATTTGCGCGTCAGTGAGATTGTAACCTGATTCGCTGATGCCCCACGGAACTCCACGGCTACGACCATAATCGATTTGGCGGCGGACCACTGCGCGGCACGTTTGGTCCAGCAAAGTTCCGCTGTAGGTCGGCATCACCAAGCTGGGCATCAAATATTCAAACATTGATCCAGCCCACGACAGTAACGCTGGCGAGGCATGGGTCGAGGTCAGCAAGCGACCAAGCGTGAACCAGTGATCTTGCGGGATCTGGCCTTGCGCGATGGCGACAAAACTGCCGAGTCGCGCTTCGCTCGCCAGCAAATCATAAAAACTATTATCCAGGCGGTTATCAGCGACATTAAAGCCGATCGCGAAAAGCTCGCGCGACTTATCGAAGAGGAATCCCCATTCCATGTCGGCTAATTTTCCCGCTAGTTCAGCCATCGCGGTTAAGCGGCGACAGAAAGCATCGGTACGATCAGCGGCCACACTAATTTGCATACGCAGGCTGGCGATCCAGCCGATGGCGGTTTTGATTACCGGGTCAAGGTGTTGGCCGTATTCGTCAAGAAACCAATCAAGCTGCGGCAGCATACGATCTTGGAAATGAGAAATTTCTTCAAGCGTCAGCGGTTGGTCAAGGCGCGCGAGAGCCGTCCGCAGGGCGTCTAAATGTTTGCCGTCATCAAGCGGCAGTTCGAACAAAATATCGGGCACCGGCGGCAGGCGTGACCACGGCGCGATCTGCTCTAAATGATCACGATGGTCGCGGCATTCCTGTTCAAAAGCGCCGGCCCACCAGCGCAGTTCGTCATCGCTGGCGGTGGCAACGTTGGTAACGAAATCGCTGGCGACGGTGATGCAGCGGGCCAGCAACGCTAAGCAGGCGCTCATGCCCGCCGGTGGGAGACGCAAGTCGCGGTCGAGATCGGCCCAGACTTTTTGGAATTCGCTGAGTCGCCCCATCCAACCTTGGGTTGAGCCGCCGGCGCGTGCATGCGCTACCTGCGCATGTTCCACCACCAAAGCAAAGGTGTGGCGCAGACCATTGAATAAATCGTGACGTAAGACCGGACCTTCGAGCGGTTCCAGTAAGCCTTGGCGTAGCACTAAAAGATGTCCCGCGAGGTTGCCGCTGTCGACCATCGAAATATAGAACGGCGCAATGGCTTTAGCCGTGCGGGTGTCGTACCAGTTATAGAAATGCCCCCGATGGCGTTCCAATTTAGCCATGCTGTTTAATGCATTTTCGATGCGGTCGATGGCGCGAGGCAGCGGCGCATATCCTAAATCGTAGGCGGCAAGATTTGCGAGGAGGCCCAAGCCCATATTGGTTGGTGAAGTCCGGTGCGCGATCACGCCCAATGGCTGCTCTTGATAATTATCCGGTGGCAGCCAGTGATCGTCAGGGCCGACGAATGATTCGTAATAGCGCCAAGTTTTTCGTGCAATGCGCCCAAGAAATTGCCGCCGTCGCGGATCCAGCTCGTCACGCCGATCTATGAGCGGACGGCTCAGATACCACGCCACGGCAGGCGACAGCAACCATGCGATCAGCAATGGAAGAGCATCGTGGTGAATAACGTTTTCTTGCAGATTGATGAGCGCGAATGCGACCAGGGCCAGAACCGGAGCGCTCCACATCGCCAGATGCACGCCAATAAAACTGCTGGCGGTATTTCGTTCCGCATCGCTGGCGGTGGTCCATTCCAGCAGACGGCGGCGGCTGATCAGCATCCGCCAGCCGGTCCGCAGAATGGCTTCCAGCGTGACCACGGTTTCATACGGCAAGAAAACCAGACTGAGAAGAACCTGAACCAGTTGACCGATGGTCGAATCGCGTTGCAAACGCAGGTGCATCAGCAGCGGAATATCCACCGGTTTACGCAGCAAACCGGTCAAGGTTCCCAGCAGCACGGGGGCAACCGCCAGCGCCAACACCAGCGGCACCAAGAAGCTGTCTTGCGGCAAGGCCAGCCATGAGGCCAACAATAATCCGAGCAAAGCGGGAGCAACCAAACCACGGCGCAAATTGTCGAACAGTTTCCAGCGTGCGAGCAAACTCAGCGGATTTTTTTTCCATTTTCCTGAGGCGGTTGGCACGCGCGGCAATAACCACGGCAACAATTGCCAATCACCGCGCGACCAGCGTTGACGGCGGCTGACATCAGCGCCGTAGCGCGAAGGATGATCTTCGAAAACCAAGACATCACTGACTAAACCGGCGCGTGATAAACAGCCTTCGATGAGGTCATGAGAAAGAATGTGGTTGTCAGGAAAACGGCCATGTAACGCGCGCCGGAAAGCTACCGGGTCGTACACCCCTTTGCCGACGAAGGATCCTTCAGCGAAAAGATCCTGATAGACATCGGACACCGCCCGGCTGTAAGGATCGATGCCGGGTTCACCGGAAAACAACCGCGCGAACCATGATTTTCCTGCGCTGGGCAGGTTGATCGCAGCGCGTGGTTGCAGAATAGCGTAGCCGTCAGTGATGCGCCCATCGGCGGAAAAACACGCGCGGTTCAGCGGATGCGCCAACGTTCCGACCAGCTCACGCGCGGCATCGCGGGGCAATTGCGTGTCGGTGTCAAGCGTGATGACAAAACGATAGTGCGAAAAACGTTGATGTTCGCCGGTCACCACGCTGAAGCGTGAGGCATCGCCATCAAGCAACAGTGTGCCCAGGTCTTCAAGCTTGCCGCGCTTGCGTTCCCAGCCCATCCAAGTGTTTTCACCAGCGTTCCAGCGTCGCGGACGATGCAGCAGAATGAATAGATCGCCACGCACGTGGGCATATTTGCGGTTGAGTTCTTCGATGCCGCGCACCGCCAATTCAATCAGCGTTTTATCGCTGGGCAGATGCTCACTCGCAGCGTCGCCGAAATCGGTGAGCAGCGCGAAATCAAGTTGCGGATCAGGATTGGCAAGAAAGCGAACTTCTAATCCATCAAGCAATGAATCGACATCGGTGGGTTTGCGAATCAGCGTCGGAATCACCACCAACGTGCGGTGATCTTGAGGAATGCCGCGATCAAAATCGAGCCGCGCCAGCGGCAGTGGTTGCATAAACATCGTCACCAACCAATTGACGATGGTGACCGCGCATTGGCTGGCAGTCAGCGCGACCAACACCAGCAAGATGGTTAATTCCCAGATCGGAATTTCCAACACCCATAACCACAATCCGGCGAGTGCGGTGGTCGCTGAGACCAGGGCAATGATGCCACCAAGATAGGTCGTCAGTGGCCAGCGACGAAAAAATCTGCTGATTCCACCGAGCAAACCTCGGCGCACGCGCACGGCGTTTTCTAATGCGCTAAGCCCGCGATCGATAAGAAAATATCCGACATGGGCTTCGCGATGGGTTGCGCCAACTTGGGCGCAGCGTTCGCGCGTCAGCTCCAGCGCTTTCTGGGCAACAGCGCATTCGCTGAGCGAGCTTTGTCGCGCCAATTTTTCCACCACGTGGCGATAATGATCGCGCGTGGTGAAATCCATGCGGCGATGAATATCAGCCGGATCGTCGCGCAATGCGCGTTCGACGCGGCTAAGGCCTTCAACAAAATCACGCCAATTAATCGCTGATAATGAACGCAGGCTGGTGATGCCATTCCCCATCGACACCTGATCGGTGGCCTGGGTTTGGTTTTCTGCGCGCACCACTTGCTCGATTGATGTGGCCTGTTCGCCCAGGCGTTGTTCCAGCCACGTCAACACCACCGCCAACACCGGATTGAGCCCTTGCAGGCGACGAGTGAGTTCGGCGACAAAGGGCGGCGACAAGAGCTCCGTTTGTTTGGTCGCCGCCGTTTGTTTGGTCGCCGCCGACAATTCAGCGAGCACTAGCACGAGGTCGCTGGGGTTTTTTTCTGCAATTTCAATCAGTCGATCAGCCCAATGACCAGCTTCTTGCCAAACAGATAAAACCTGGGCTAAGTGTTCCGCGACTTGACGTAAATCATCGATCAGCGCCAAACGCAACATAATCGGAATCGCCCATAATTCACCGAGCGTCAGGTCGGCGACTTCTTGCCACGCGCCGACAAAGGTCGAAACGCTTTCGGCATCCACGCGCGCATCAATGTGCGCAATCAGCTCCGCCGCGATCAGGTAAACGCGCGGATGATTGTGATGAACGCCATCCTTCAAACGTGGCAGTTCGCGACTATATCCGCGTGGCAAATGCCGTCGGGCGGTACGAATTTGCTCTTCGATCAGGTAATGATTGTCGAGCAGCCAGTCCGCCGCCGGTGGCAGACGACGGCCCACTTTGGCTGCCGCGACCACCGCGTTATATGCTTTTGCTAACCGTTGTTCGTTAGCCTGAAGTCGCGCCAACAGCGGATCACCACGGGTATGCAGTCGAACAGGATGATGCGCAGCCAGCGAACGCGCATGGGCGGCAAGCTCATCCAGGCTGAAAAGATCTCCGCGTTGGGTGGCCTGCGGTGGAAAATCGTCATGCGTTTGACTACCGAATAGGCGACGAATTACGGACGTAGGGGAAGTAGGCAATCAACAGCTCCGCGGAAGCGCAAAAGATTGTCGAGAAACCGCAATCGGGGAAGAGGGGGACCGAGCGACTTTATTTAGCTAGCGGTCGCCTCAGGTGGAAGCTTCAGAACCCGCAGAACTGGAATTGAACAAGAGAAACGGAGGAACGGAGGACAGCCACGAGCTGATCAGCTTGGTCCTTGTCGTTTTTCTACTATTTTAATTTCTGTCTTCCTCCGTTCCTCCGTTTCTCTTGTTCAATTCGGTTTGGGCTGGCCGTCATCGCCAATGTGCGATGTCGCTTCGACTGGCGTGATGCGCTCTGCGACGGCGAAAAAAAGATGGCGATAGGGAATGCCGGTTGCGGCGGTCATGGCGAGACCACAAGTGGTGCTGGTGCTCAGACCTTGAACGCGACTGACATCGTTGATTCCGCAACATATTTTCCCGAGGGATTCGGCTTCACGGCGGGTGGCGCTGGCCGTCAGCTCTGGCGTGGTCCAGCCTTTATCACCGGCCATGCCGCAGCAGCCGATTTCTGCGGGAATAATGGCTTTCCCCAGATGGTTGGCAGCGCTGTTCAATTCGCTTACCCAACCGTGTTGTTGTTCACTGCACGTTGGATGCACCATGATGTCCGCGTCGCTGGTGCGTAGTCGCCCAGCGGCAATGAGTCGAGGTAAAAGAAATTCATTCACCACCGCAGCAGGAGGGAGTCGACGAAGCGCCAGCCAACGCTGGCGCTCAAGACCTTCCAGCAGCGCGCCAGCGTGATCGAGTTGCGCTGCGCAGGTGCTGGTATCGCTAATTAAAATCGGGTGCTCGCCGCACGTCAGCAATGCTTGGGCCGTACGCTTAAGAATCGCTGAAGCCGCTTCAGGAAAACCTTTCGATGCAAACGGTTGGCCGCAACATAAACCGCTGATTTCCGTGGGCACCGCTAAACCAACACCGGCAGCACGACAACAGTCAGCCAAGGCTTGGGCCAGCGATCCTGGTCCCATCATGCGCCCAATGCAGGTGGGAAAATAAATCAGTGTTGGCGCTCCGTCTTTTGCTGTTGGCCATAACGTCGGCATCTCTTCAGCGGGTGGTGGCAATAATACAGGTGAACCAGGGAAATGATGGACGCGCGCGAAAGCGGCTAAACGCAGGGCGAGGCGCGTGGTGCCAGCAAGAACGTCAAAAAAATCTGAAGCGTATACGGCGGCTTTTCGTAACCACGGTGCGCGATTCGCACTGCGTTGTGCGCGCACCAAAGCGCCGGTGTCGATGTGCACCGGACAAGCGGTTTCGCACATGCCATCCGCCGCGCAGGTGTCGAGTCCGCGATGTTGCCAGTGGTCGCGCACGACCGCTGCATCAAGTCCACCGCGTGCAATAGCGCGCAGTGCCGCGATGCGTTGACGTGGGCTATACGTCACGTCGCGGCTCGGGCACACGGGCTCGCAAAAGCCACATTCAACACAGCGATCAATTTCTGCGTCGACGACAGGCAAGGTCTTGAGATTTTTGAGATGAATCTGCGGATCGTCGCTGAGTAAAACCCCAGGATTTAAAAGATTGAGAGGATCGAGCAGCGATTTGATGCGGCGCATAAGCGCGACTGCATCCGCGCCCCACTGGCGTTCAACAAACGGCGCCATGTTGCGCCCGGTTCCGTGTTCAGCTTTGAGGTGTCCGCCGTGCTCAAGCACCAATGTCACCAAAGCCTGCATAAAACCATCATAATGTGCGACTTCCGCTGGGCGCGACAGATCAGGCGTCAGCGTAAAATGAAGGTTGCCATCTTTCGCATGACCGAAAATAACCGCGTCGCTGTAACCATGCGTATCAAAGCACGCGCGCAGAGCACGGACGCCGTGGGCTAAACGATCAACGGGAAAGGTCACGTCTTCGATGACGACGGCAGTTCCCGCCGCACGCACCGCGCCGACGGATGGAAATAAGCCTTTGCGGATTTTCCAGTAGGCCGCTTGCTCGGTCGCGTCGCGCGTAAATGCCGCCGGAGATTTCAGATCGAAGTTGAACAGTATCGGTGCTACGGATTCGACACGTTTAGCGATCTGGAATTCATCTTCTTCTTGGAACTCGACCAACAGCGCGGCCGGTTCACCATGGGGCAGAGCATGCGGTAATTGTTTTTCAATTCGGCGTAAGGCGACGGCGTCAAGTATTTCGACGGCACGCGCATGGAGTGCGGTGAGCGGAGCCACCGCGCGGCAGGCTTCTTCCACATCACGAAACAGCAACCACGCAGTCGCTCGATATTTAGGCAACGGCAACGTGCGGAACGTGGCGCTGGCAATGAAGGCCAAGGTTCCTTCGCTGCCGATCACCAGTCGTTGTAAGATCGCCGCTGGCGAGGTCGCGTCGAGAAACGCGTTCAGACTGTATCCGACGGTATTCTTCGTCGAAAATGCGCGCCGGATGCGTTCTGGCAGTGTCGGATGCGCAGCGACCTCAGCCGCCAAAAGACGCAGACCTTCAGCCAGAGCCGGACGTCGGTGTTCTAACAGTTCATCGGCATCAGGCGCGGCGGTGTCGATGCGCAGACCATCGGCCAGAATGAGATCGAGTCCGGTAACGGTGTGATAACTATTTTCCACCACGCCACAGCACATCCCGGAAGCATTATTGGCGACGATGCCGCCGATTTCTGCGGCCTGAATGCTGGCCGGATCGGGACCGATTCGACGATTATATGGAGCGAGCGCAGCATTCACCCACGCACCGACGGCACCTGGTTCGCAGGTCACCGATTGACCGTCTGCATGCACGGTGATCCCGCGCAGATGGCGACTCACGACGATCAAAATGCCGTCGGTGATCGCTTGACCTGAGAGGCTGGTGCCACCTGCTCGGAAACACACCGGCACGCGTTGTTCGGCGGCGACCGACAAAGCCATGCATACCATTTCGCTCGTCGTGGGAATTACCACGACCCGAGGCACCAAATGATAAATACTGGCATCCGCCGCCCATTGCGAACGGTCGACTAAGTCGGCGAAAATATTTTCAGCACCACAGACCGCTATCAATCGTGAAACGAGGAGATCGGCCATGGCCGGAGAATGGTTATCTGCGATCGTTAAGATGCCAGTGCTGACACGTTGAGACTTATCCGGCTGTTCGGCGTTCAGTGTGGTTTTTTTTCAGTCTTTGGGACTCATCAAAGCGGGAAGAAAATCGAACAGGAGGCGCGGAGACGCGGAGATCTGAGGAGGGGAAGATGCTTTCTGTAGAGAATGAGCCTTTTCCTTCTCTCACCTCCTCTCACCTCAGCGTCTCCGCGCCTCCTGTTCGATTTTCTTCTTTGGCTGTCCGATGAAATTGAACTCACACGAAACGTCGCAGAGCCACATATCAATCGTTGGTCTGTTCTTATGGCACTTTCAGCGACGAATCGCCAGACCCGTAGTGAGGTGTGCTTCTAACCATGCCTCACCAAAGCGCCGCCAACCCCACGCTAATAAAACACCGGCAAGTACCGGTGTGATGGTTTCTTTCCCGGAAAGTGTGGCATCGATGGCTTGGCGTTGGTCGGGTAATAACCAACAGGCGGTGTGTTCGTGATGATCGAGGCGCTGAGCGATCTCGCCGGCCGTCAGTGACGTGCGGGCGGCGTAGACCAATTCTGGTTGGCGCAGATGTAAATCTTCGATCAGCGCAATGATGCGCAAATCGGTGAGGTCGTGGTGCGTGATGCCAGCCTCTTCGCGTAATTCGCGGCGAATTTCTTCGAGCACATCGACCGGTGACCCATCGTTCGTCGGCTCCATGGTGCCACCAAATGGATGTGCGAATCCCGGATACAGTGCCACGGCGGTGGAGCGGCGGCCAAAGACCAATTGACCGTCGGCACTCACCAACGCGACGCTGGTACCAACCGGATTGGCCATCACTTGTTGGCCATAGTGCTCTGTCCATTCCGGATGATTGCCATTCGTGCCCATAAATAAGCGGTACGATGTGCGACTCAGCGAAAGATGGAGTCCCGCGTTATCATGGTGAAATTTTTCAAGTCGGCAGAGCGGGCCATCAAATAAATGGACGCCTAGACGCGCGGCGGCGATTTCCCAGGCGCGATCGATGTGCGCCAATAAATGATCAGGAATGTTGAGCGAACTCTCACCCCAGGTGCAATGCAGTCGTTCGGCAGGCCAATCGCCAAGCGCCATGATGGAGAGTGCGGGCAGCGTGGACATGCGGGCCACCGTGAAACCAACTCAGGTGATCGCAAGAGCATGACGTGGGCGAGAAGCTACGGGCGAGAGCGGGCGAAGAACAGGGAAGGCAAGTGCTGGTCAGGTAAGCTATTCAGCGGATGGACGTTTGGTCGTCAGCGTACACGATGACGGCCATGAGCGTTACCTTAGCCGACATCCGCGCTGCTGCTGACCGCATTCGCGGCGCTATTTATCGCAGTCCGTGTCCGTATTCACTCGCCTTGAGCAAGCTCTGTGGCGCTGAAGTTTTCTGCAAACTGGATCACTTGCAGATGACGGGAAGTTTTAAAGAACGCGGTGCGCGCAATAAGCTCATGCGCCTTTCAGAAGTTGAACGTCAGCGCGGCGTGATTGCGGCATCCGCTGGGAATCATGCCTTGGGCGTTGCTTATCACGGCCATCTGCTGGGCATTCGCGTCACGGTGGTGATGCCACGGACAGCGCCATTAGTGAAAATAACCAAATGTCGTGGCCATGGTGCCGAGGTGATCCTGCATGGCGAAAATCTTGATGAAGCTCGTATTTTAGCGCGTGAAACGTCAGATAAAACTGGTGCAACGTACATTCACGGTTTCGATGATCCCGATATTATTGCTGGTCAGGGAACCATCGGCCTTGAGATTTTGGAAGATATTCCAGACGTTGATGCCGTGATCGTTCCGGTCGGTGGTGGAGGTTTAATCGCTGGCATTGGTGCTGCGATCAAAGCGCTCAAACCATCGGTGCGCATCATTGGCGTGGAATCCGAACGTGCGCCGACCTTGCGTGAATCGCTGGTTCGGGGCGCGCCCACGCGCATTGCGACTCGTCCAACCTTGGCGGATGGTTTGGCGGTATCGGTGGTGGGCGATTTATGTTTTGAAATGGCGCGAACAGTGGTCGATGAAGTGGTCTTGGTCGACGAAGGCGAAATCGCTTCCGCCGTATTGCGACTTTTGGAATTGGAAAAGATGGTCATTGAAGGTTCTGCTGCCGTATCATTGGCGGCAATTACTGGTCGCGATTTAGGACTGCGCGGTAAGCGCGTGGTGCTGGTGTTGTGTGGCGGCAATATCGACGTCACCGTACTGGCGCGCATTATTGAAAGAGGCTTGGCGCGCGATGGTCGGCTGTGTCGTTTACGCGCAGAAATTAGCGATCGCGCTGGATCGTTAGCTGCATTTCTTACGTTGGTTGCCACCACGGGGGCAAGCATCAAGGACGTTACTCATGATCGGCAGTTTGCGTCTGCGGATGTGGCATTAACGGGCGTGTCGCTGGTATTGGAAACCCGTGATCGTGCTCACATTGAGGAGATCGGCCGCGCACTCACTGCCGCCGGTGTCATCAATCGAATTGAGACCGCGCCGGTCTGAGGAAAAAATTAAGCGCTCAAACCAATTAAAAACCCTCCCGCAATCTTTTGATTGCGGGAGGGTTTTTATTTTCTTCAAGCGACCGAGGCCGCTTGATTGAGCTTACTCAGCCTTCTTGTTGGCTTGAGCAGCAGGAACGTACTTGGCTGGTTCTTTTTCGACGGCTGCCATGCACTTGTCGCAGCAAGCGGCGACTTTGACTTCCTTGCCGTCTTTGTCTTTCACGGTGGCAACATGGGTGCCATCACATTCTTTGCCGGACTTGGGGCACTTGGTGTTGACAGCTTTGTCGTCAGCGAAGCCGACGCCGACGAAAAGCAGACCGAGGGCGAGGGTAAGGACGGTACGCATGGAAGCCTCCAGATGGTCGTTGAGACCGATGGGGTGTTTTATTGTCGATGCGCAGTCAGTCCCAGAACGGGACGTATGGGGGCCGCGATCGACTTGCCCGGGAGAACGTCGTGTGGAACCGTTTTGTTCCAGCAAATTTTGTCCTGTAAGATCGCCACGATATTAGGTCCTAAAATGCTAACTCATAATCAGATACGACGAGCAATCGCGAGCCGAAACGGGCGACCTTCAGGAAATCCGGCAAGTGCGGGGAGGTCTTCGCCCAATCCCGGCCCCGGGACGTCGGCGATCTGAATCCCGGCCGCCAGGGCGCTTGAGCGCACGGTTTCGCCCAGTGGAAACGGTTTTCCGCCGATGGTATTGCAGCAGGCGACCAGCAAACCTCCCGGCGCTAAACGTGCCGCAGCGGCGCGTAGGACTTCTGGATAATCACGTCGCAAAATCCAGCCATCGCCACCGTGCGCCGCCGTCGGCGGATCGCAGATGATCACGTCAAAGTCTTCCGTAGTCGTTGATAAAAAGCGTCGGCAATCGTCCTGGTGGATGCGATGGCGATCAGCAAAGCCATTCAACTGAGCGGCCTCAGCGGCACGGGCGAGTGCTGGTCCGGCAAGATCAACATCGACGGCAGAGGCAGCGCCTGCGGCCAATATACTCAGCGAAAAGGCTCCCGTGTACGCGAACAAATTCAGCACACGTTTGCCGGTGGTTTGTGGTCGTAACCATGCACGCGTGGCCCGTTGATCGACATAGATTCCGGTAGCCAATCCGGCAAATGGGCGCAGTGGAAAAGAGACGCCGAATTCGTGGCCGATGACCACCGCTTCAGGATCCAGTTCTCCGCCGCCAAAACGGCGAGAGCTGACATCGTCGCGTTGCAGATCGCTGCGATGGTCGCGACGAATCACCACGGCGTCGGGCATGCGGCGCTGCAAGCTGCGGCAAATCTCATCGGCGTAGGGCAGCGCGCAGTCGGCCAACACCAAGACGACGAAAACCGAGGCGTAGCGTTCAACGCGTAAACCAGGGAGAAAATCGCCTTCGCCATGCACGACGCGGTAACAATCGGTAGCGGGATCAGCGTGCAGTGCGGCGCGTCTTTCCCACGCCCGCGTCAGCGCTTGTGCGGGAACAAACGGCATGTCGGGGCGACGGTGATAAACCCGCGCGCAGATTTCGTGCGCTGGATCAGCCAATGCCGACGCCAAGCGCTTACCACTTTCGTCCACCAACGTCACCGGCTCACCCGCTTGGAGCTGCTCTAATCCACGGGTAAAACGATCCGGTCGAACCCACGGATGTCCGCCGGAAAGAAACCGCGCGGTGGTGCGCGAAACAGTCAGCGTGCGAAGTCCTGGCGGTGTGTCGTTCATGCGATGATCGGCTTATCGCAGCGCACGCTGCCATCATTGGCGATGCGATTGGAAAAACACGAGCGGCGCAGCTGATGACATGCCGGGCCTGGGGCATCGACCCGGTAGAGCACGCAATCACCGTCGCAGTCCGTGCGCACCTCGACGACGCGTTGCTTATAACCGCTGGTTTCACCCTTCACCCATAAGCCACCACGGCTGCGGCTGAAATACGTGGCGATGCCAGTGGCCAAGGTCTGGGCCAACGCTTCACGCGTCGCGTAAGCGAACATCAGGACTTCACCGGTGTCGTGCGCCTGCGCGATGACGGCAATCAGGCCGTCGGCATTCCAATGCAGCAACGTAGCGATTTCGCCAGGATTACCGGTGGGCTTGATGTCATGGGTCATGTTGGAGAAACCGTTTTCTTCGTGCGCTTGACGCACAGCGACCGCTAGGACGGCGTGCGGCGTTCCGGGGTGGACGCGGCAGTATCTGATCGCGCCACGCCGATGGTGAAAGTGGTTGATGGCAGCGGACGGCGGCGGCTCTCCTGGACTCCTTATCAAGCGGACTAGAGTTCGCCCCCGTTACATCAGACGCCCGCACCCCGCTCTCTGCACCCCGCACGGTAAAATCATGACTGAATACGAACCTGTCATCGGCCTCGAAGTCCACTGCCAGCTCAAAACCAACACCAAGATGTTCTGTGGCGCGACCACCGTTTTTGGCCGTGAGCCAAATAGCCAAGTCGACACCGTCAGCCTGGGACTTCCTGGCGCCTTGCCGGTCATCAATGAGGCAGCAGTGGTGCTAGCCGTAAAAGCAGCGCTGTCGCTGGGCGGAAATGTGCAAGAGCACAGCAAATTTGATCGTAAACATTATTTCTATCCAGATCTGCCGAAGGGCTACCAGATCACCCAATACGATGAGCCGTATTGTCTTGGCGGCGGAGTGAACATCGAACTCACCGACGGCAGTGAAAAATTCATCGGACTGATGCGTATCCATATGGAAGAAGACGCCGGCAAGTTGGTCCACCAAGACCACGGCCCGTATTCAGAAGTCGATCTCAATCGGGCTGGCGTGCCGCTGGTTGAAATCGTGACCTTGCCGGTTATTCGCTCTTCGGCAGAGGCCTACGCCTACCTGGTCGAATTAAAGCGCGCACTCAAATGGGCTGGCGTCAGCGATTGTGAAATGCAAGAGGGCTCGCTGCGTTGCGACGCCAACGTCTCCGTTCGTCCCAAAGGCCGTGAGCAATTCGGTATCCGGGTTGAAGTCAAAAATCTCAATTCGTTCCGTTCGGTCGAAGCCGCCATCGATTACGAAATTCAAAATCAAATCGCCCTTAATCGCGCAGGTCGTGGAGCTGAAATCGTTCAGGAAACCAAGCTGTGGGATCCCGATCAAAAAGTGACTCGTTCGATGCGTGGTAAAGAAAACGCCGCCGATTACCGCTATTTCCCTGATCCCGATCTGCCGCCGTTGCACATTTCGCCAGCGCGTCTCAGCGAGATCAAAGCGTCGATGCCGGAATTGCCGCATCTGCGTGAAAACCGTTTTATGAAAGACTACGGCTTAGATCGCGCCGTCGCGCGCGAACTGACTATGGAAGCGGAGATTGCTGATTACTTCGAAGCGTTAATCAAGCTCGGCGCCAAAGCAAAACTGGCGGCTAACTGGACGCGTGAAGAAGCGATTCGCTTAGCCAACGAACAGCACAAAGCGCTGAACGTCGCAGCGCCGCTCGCGACGCTGGCCAAGATCATCGCCTTGGTCGATGGTGGCAAAGTCGCGCGTGTCGTGGCGAAAGCGGAGTGCTCGGAACTCTTTGCCAGCGGCGAAGAACCCGAAGCCTATTTCACCCGCAAAGGCATGATCCAAGTGCAAGACGCCGGTCAGCTCACCACCTGGGTGGCGCAAACGATCGCTCAAGAACCCAAAGTCGTCGCCGACGTGCAAAGCGGAAAGATGGCCGCACTGGGCCGTCTGGTCGGCGTCACCATGAAAATATCCGGCGGAAAAACCGACCCGAACGCGGTCAAAGCTGAGCTGCTCAAACAACTTGGCGTCCAGGGTTGATTCTGCGGATATCTGGAAAGGCAGATGCAACAGGAGAACGCCGAGCCGCAGAGGGGGTGATCGGGTGAAAGATACACAGGTAAATGCTATAATCCCCAATCGAATCCGCGTATTTTTCTCCTCTGCGCCTCTGCGCACTCCTGTTCAAGATGGTCTTTTCAAGCCGTTTCTGTGGGCAACAGCATGATGCCGCGTCCCCAAGTCATCGCCGTGATCTGCGATTTAGATGGTCTGCTGTTCGACTCCGAACGTCGCACGCGGCACGCGTGGCAGGCGGCGATGCGCTCGCTTGGCCATGAGCTTGACGATGCGTTTTATACCACGCTCATCGGCCGAAAAATCGCCATCAGTGAAAACATGGTGGCCGAGCGTTTTTCTGTCGACACGCGGATCTTCCGAGACGCTTGGCGCGGCGAACATCATCACTTGGTTGCCAGTGGCCCGGTGCCGCCACGTCCGGGAGCACTGGCATTGATCGCGTGGTTGGAACAGCGGCAGATTCCGCGTGCCATTGCGACTTCCAGCATTCGCGCCGACGCGCAGCGAACGCTCGGCTCAATGGTCACGAGTTTCCCCATCGTCGTCACGGGCGATCAAGTGACGCGTGGTAAACCTGATCCAGAAATCTATTTGGCTGCCGCCGCCGCGCTGGGAATTGCACCGCAGCAATGCGCCGCCTTGGAAGATTCTGAGCCCGGTATTGCCGCCGCCCATGCCGCCGGAATGCGCGCGATGATGGTGCCCGATCTCAAACAACCGTCAGCGGAAACCCTCGCGATTGCCCACGGCATCTATCCGTCGTTGGTGGAGGCACGTCTGGAAATTGAACGGCTGATGCACTAGTGCTGCGTCAGGTTTGATGTGTGACAGCGAATAGGAGAGTTACACAGCCCGGCCGAGCCGGAACCAAAGGTTCATCATCGTCTCGGCCGGGCTGTTCGCTGTTGCTGCGGGGCTTCGCCCCACACCCCGGTGACACTACGGCATGAAATTTTCTGCCGTCCGGAGATTTCGTGCCATAGTGTCACATTCATCATTGCCCAACGAGAGGGTTGCGCTGTGCTGCCGCTCAATTCATTCTATGGGAGGCAATCATGTCTTTGAGTAAGCTCCTGTCTGCCACCGTATTTTCTGTCGCGCTAACCGCTCAGGCTGCAGACTGGCCGCAGTATCGTGGGCCGAATGGCGATGGCACGACCGACGAAAAAATTTCAACCACGTGGCCAACAGAGGGGCCGATAGTGAAGTGGAAGTTGCCGATGGGCGAAGGATTCGGCGCGGTGGCGGTGGTCGGCAATCACGCATTTGTTATGGCAGAGCGAAATAAAGAAGAAGCGTGCATTGCGATTGATGTCACCACCGGAAAAGAAGTGTGGTCGACGCCGCTTGGTAAAACGATTTTTGAAGGTGCTGGCGGAAATGGTCCACGGTCAACTCCGACCATTGTTGGTGATCTGGTCTACACGTTCGGTACATATTTGTGTTTGAGTTGTCTCTCCGCAACAGATGGGAAAGTAATCTGGAGTCACGACATTCAGGAAGAAAACAAGGGTCAGAACGACACCAAAGGGATTAAGCAATGGGGAAATTCCGCTTCGCCGGTCGTTGAAGGTGATGTGGTCATGGTGGCTGGCGGAGGCTCGGGTCAGGCCTTTTTAGTTTTCGACCGTAAGACTGGAAAATTGTTGAGCAAACATGGCGACGAAAAAATCACTCACGCTTCACCAACGCCGACGGAAATTTTTGGCCAGCGCCAAGTAGTGTTTTTTACGCAACAGGGATTGACCAGCCTTGACGCTAAAGCTGGCACCATGTTGTGGCACGCTGATTTTCCGTGGTCGACGTCCGCCGCGGCGTCACCCATTATTGAGGGCGATGTGGTGTATTGTTCTGCTGGTTACGGCACCGGCGCTGGCGCCTTCAAGATCAGCAAGCAGGGTCAAACTTGGAAGGCGACTGAACTGTGGCGACAGGCAGGGAAATTGCAGAATCATTGGCCGACGCCGGTCGTTTCGAAAGGTTTCCTATACGGTCTTTACGGTTTTAAAGAGTTCAAAACCATGCCGTTGAAATGCATCGAAATCACCACCGGAAAAGAGTTGTGGTCGCAAGACGGATTCGGCCAAGGCGGCACCATTTTGGTCGGTGAAAATGTACTTATCCAAGGTGATCAAGGCCAGTTGGTGTTGGCCAAAGCCACGCCAGAAAAATACACGGAACTGGCGCGTGCACAGGTGCTCAGTGGCAAATGTTGGACCATGCCGACGGTGGCGAACGGATTGGTGTTTTGCCGAAGTACGAAAGAGATCGTGTGTCTGGATTTGAAAGCGAAGTAATAGAAGCGAAGATGAATGACGAACCAATGTCGGTAGTCCAGACAGGCATACGATAATGACCGTTTCATCTCCGCTTCGGCGACTGGTTAGACGAAAAACTGCTTATGAAGTCGTTTAGATACAATACGCAAACATATCCGTCCGCCATTTGCACCAATGTTTTGGTCATGGTCTTTCTTGGCATGTTACTGGATGGCGGACAAGTAAGCACTCCAGGAAGCATTTCCTGTCTTGTCTGCATATTGGCGGCCTCATTTCGTGCTATCTATGTCAAGATAACCAAGAAACGCATAATGGTTTCTGGCATTGAACACACAGCATGGATATTGATGCCATTATATGTCGTTCCCATATTCATCCTGTTATTCAGCTTTGGTGCATATCTCCGATACGGCAATGCCGCCTAATCCATTGGTTAAAGGTAGCTAACTGATGTCAGTTCTGTTTCGCTGTGCGGCGCAGTGCCGTTCACATCAAGTTCACTAAGTGAACACGAGAGCGATTGGATAGACCTTCCGAAATCAAAAGGTTATTACCAAGGACAACCATTAATCCGATAATAAGTGCCGCGCGCCGTTAGGTCGTTTCATTGTGCTGCGAACTGGGTGTCAGAATAAAACTCCAGGAATCCACATTTCTTACAGCGAAAAGCTCCGATTGGTAAACCTTCAGCAGGCGGTGCTTTAGTCCTCGACCAGAATGACGTCTTTGGATTGCCTGCGTGCCAGCTCCCGACAAAGACTGTTCCGTGGGAATAATCCGGAACAAACCCAAGAAGCATCTCGCCTCCGCACTTTGGGCATTGAATGTTTTTTTCAGTCATGGTTGGTGTTCAGAATCCAATGGTTGGTGTTCAAGAGCTAGCGGCATAATATGGGAATGGCGTTGCACGTCGCGGACATCATCGCGACGAGAGCCGCGAAAAAGCCAAACGAAATAACGAGAAGATCATCTCCTACTTCCGCTTCAGCACGACCTTCTTGGCCGGATCAGATACGCTCATCAGTTCCATCGCGCCGTCGACGAATTTGACTACGCTGCGTTCTTTCTTGCCCTCGCCATCGGTGCTTTCCGTGATGATACTGTCGCTATCGGTTGAGATCACGACGTAACTTTCTTCACGTTTAATGGCGCCGATCGTGGTGGTCAGAAGCTTGTCGGTGAAGTTGAAAATCATATTCGCGCCTTGGGCGCTGAATGCGGCCTTCGCGGTGTTGGCCATTTCTGGCGGCAATGCTTTGAGCTCGGGTAAATCTTTCAGCTTGAGCCACGTCGCATCAACATCGACGGTCCAGGTGCCGACTAAGTCTTTCGCGCTTGCTGCAGCCAACGGGAGTGAACAGGCGGTGATCAACAGGGCGACGAGGGCTAGGCGCATGGGGACTCCAGACATCCGACACCATCGTTCAGAAACGCACTGGCAAGGGGTGACAGGAGCGGCAAACGAGTGGCAAATGAACCACTCGGGCCAGCTCGGGCCAGCAAGAGAGTCAGTTTCAGGGCCCCGGATCCCCTATTCCAGTCCAGTCGCAGGCTGAGTCGCTGATCGCGCGGCAATCGCCGTCGATTCCACACTGACTCGTCTGGGCCACC
>JAYVSL010000245.1:0-1557 GCA_043775355.1 Planctomycetota bacterium | reverse complement strand
ACGTCAACGCACCCGACGTCGCATTGATAGTCGCCACGCCTGCGCTTGGCGGGGTGATGCTCGTGAGCGAATAGGTTAACGCTGAACCCACCGGTAAATCAGCATCGCTGGCCAACACCTGAATACGCAGCGGCACGCCAGCCAGCGCATCGATGATTTGAACTGGTGCCGGTGACGGTGCCGGAATAACAAAGACCGGCGCATCGTTTACTGGCGTCAGCACCAAAGCAATGTTGGCAATTCCAAGAGCGGTACTTGGCGCAGCTTCAGCCAACGTGATTCGTAGATGACGCACGGTGGTCGGTGGATTATCTGAATCGTTGGCAAATTGCAGATTATCAATCAGCCGCGCCACCGCCTGCGGCGACACTCGTGGATCGGCACCGGCGCCAACACCCGACAGCAGATTAAACCGCAGCGCATTTCCATTCTGACCATTCAGGAGCGGGTCCATCGTCGCGATCGGCAGATCAATCGTTGACGGAGAAATACTGGGGAAAGGTACAGCACCAGGGTATTGCCGATGTATCACGGTGCTCACCCCGCTGATGTCTGCCAAATGTATGTAACCCTTAAGCTCTGCATTGGGTGACGAAACCATTTGCGAACGCAAGGTGAGTTGATCATTTTCATGCGCCGCTGACAGGCCGTTAGCGCCAATGACTTCAATGGTCAGCGTGCCCAAAGCAAAGTCGAAGGTGTCAGCGTCGGACACCAACGTTCCGGTAGAAGTGGGCGCATTGGTATCGACCACGCTTGCTGCGGCACCTTCCACATAAGTCATCGTGGTTATTGCTAAGAATAAAACCGGATTCGAAATCGCGCCTGGCACAGTAAATGAAAAATCAGTCAGCGGCAACGTATTCGTGCCATCGCCGACCGTAAACGAAAACATATCGCCTGGCTGACTACCACCGAGATGACGATAGGTCACTCGTCCGGCACTCACATCTGCCTGAGTAAATGTCGTCGTACCACCAGCCGACATGACTACCGGACCTGCTCCACTTTCCAGGCGTAATTCTCCCTCCGTTGGAAATATCACTACGGTGAAAGTGACCGTCGTCGGTCCCGATTCGTCATCGACTGCCTGAAGATGACTGGCATCTAGCGTGACCGTACTGCTGCGATTCACTAATAAACTCGTATTAACCAATAATTCAGGTAGCGCATTTCCAACCACGACATTGATGGATCGCGTTACCGGATCGGCGCTTAACGAACCGCCCGGAGACCCGCTACTACCATCAGTAAAATCGAGCCGCAAAACTCTGCTTCCCGTGGTTGGACTTGCCCCGCCAAGATTGTGATAACAAAGATTTTCAAGCAGCTCGGCAACCGCAGCAGAAGTGGCGGCAACGCTGTTCAATGTCACCACCAACGGTGCGCCAGCAAATCCACCAGAGACCGTTCCGATCGCATTTGAATTATAAGTCACCGTGGTCCCGCTCACGCGCGTAAGACCCGCACTGCGTATCTGCAGCACATCTTCCGTCGTCACCGCACCAGAGACAAATGACACCGTGATGGTGGCTGAGGAAAAGAACGGCGTGAAGC
>JAYVSL010000244.1:0-2769 GCA_043775355.1 Planctomycetota bacterium | reverse complement strand
CAGCACACCGTTGGCCACCGTGGCGACATCGTGTGGGATAAAACCAAACCCGATGGAACTCCGCGCAAACTTCAGGATGTCTCGCGTTTGAAGGCCCTGGGCTGGAGCGCAAAAACGTCTTTGGCAGCGGGTTTAGCCGCGACCTACCGCTGGTTTCTTGAACAAGGTCTTGAGCGCGTTCGCCAAGTGCACTGAGCGCGTTGTGAAACCGCCCATTAAGTCGGCACCGCCGTCGCCGCCGGGCAACACCTCAGCAACGGTCGACAACGCGACCAGTCGCGTTTCCCATATCGCGTTTCATCGCCTACTTTTTGCGGCGGCCTTACCATTCGCCGCTATCGCTCTGGCCACGCCCTTCGCCGCGTGGAGCTGGATGGCTGGCCTCTGCCTGCACCTATCTTGGCAAGCATCACTCGCTTTATTACCCGCGATTATCGCCGGTCGTCGGCAACGCGGGCGCGCAGGATTTTTGCTCGTCGCCATGATGGTGGGATTTTGGCCATGGGTGCTGGCGGCGTATGCTGCGCGTACGCCAATCGCGAATCATGATTCACTAAAAATTGCCACGGGAAATCTTTTCGATTTCAACCAACAGCGCAGCAACTTGCTCGACACGATCGTGCACCTCGATGTCGATCTACTCGCCGTGCAAGAAGTACTCAAAGAAGACGAGGCGCTATTAACGGCCAGCGGGCCGCTAACCGTCAGCTGGCCGCACGCGGTTTGGAACCACGATCGCGAATTGTTAGGCAGCGCCTTACTTAGCCGCCATCCCATCATCTGGTCACACATCCACGATCTGGAAGGATTCGCACTGGTGGAAGCTCTGGTGCGTACACCGAGCGGTATTTTACGGGTGTTTGTCGTTCACCTCGCTTCGCCAAAGCGACCAAGCCGAGCAGCGATTCAGGATCGCCAACTCATCCGGCTCGCGCAACTGGTTCAGGCCAGCGCTGAACCGGTCATCATTGCTGGTGATTTTAATCTCAGCTCAGGCGCACCTCAATGGCAGCAATTCGTCACCACCGCGCACGTACAAAGGCCACCCGGCATGAGCCCAGGAACATGGCCAACGTGGCTCGGTCCCCTCGGCATCGATATCGATCATATCGCAGGACGTGGCGTCGGCCTTTCTCCACTCCAAGTATTCACCCTTCCAGGAAGCGATCACCGAGGACTCATCACGCAGGTGAGTTTACGGTAACGTCGGCGGCTTGGGTTGTTCCATTGGCGTGGCAGCCAGACGCGGATTATGTACCCGAAACCAACGCGTCAGTAATTCACGGACGACCGAGGTGTAGCGTTCCGTGACGAGCGAAATTGCCCACGCATACACGTACAATATTACGATCACCACCGTCATGAAAACCATGGGCAGCCAGCCCTGGGGTTGCATCGACAAGCCGGTACCCATCCACGCTTGGCTCATCGCGCAGAGCAAGACCAACATGGGAAAATGCAGCAGATATAAACTATACGAAAAATCGGCTATCACCGAGTGCATCCGACCACCAGGCAAGGCGCTGGCCGGACGCGGATGATGCATCAACGTCAGCAATAAGTTCGCTATAAAAATCGCCAAGATGCCATCAGCAATAAGCTCTGAACCGGGGTACCAATGCGGTAATCGCACACACAGCAGCATTGCCACCAAAGTCAGCACGACGGAGATCCACGACCACGGAATGAGCGGGCGAGGAATGAAGCGAATCACTACGCCCATGACCCATACGACACCATACAGCAGGATCTCTGGGTAGATCAATACTCCCACGACGATTGCTAAAAATAAGCACGAAAGGCGGACAAACCACGCTCTTTCGCGCACGAATGGAATCAGGCACAGCGGGAAAAGCAAATAATACCAAAACTCATTGGCCAAACTCCACAGCGGCCCATTGCTGCCGAAGGTCGGCTCAACCATGGTCTGCAAATTGAAGACGTTGGCGCTGGCGACTGGTAACGACATGCGTTCAACCACATTGAATTGCAAAGCCCACAATGGTTGAGGCCATGCGTGCGTATAAATCCCTGATGTATTGAACCACGTACTGCCAATCCCATCGCACGCCCAGCCAAGAATCAATGCAGGAATCAATACTACATACAGACGAGAAATGCGATTCACCAGGTACAATGGAAAAGAAAAGCGCTCGCGGCGAATATCGTTCACCACTGAACCGCCGACCAAGAAGCCACTGAGCACAAAAAAAAGAATGACGGCTTGGTGCCCAAACGAGGTGAGCAAATATAATAACTGCATCGCGACCGTGGCATGCTCGCTGGTGACCTGCGGCCAATTCGCCAAGACCATGCTGCGCACGTGCGATACCACCACCAACCCGGCGGCAACCCAGCGCAAGCCATCTAAGCTGGATGAGAGTCGCGGATGAACTCGCTCAAAAAAGAACATCGGCAACCTGTTTGCTGGTGTGTCTTGAGTTCAATCCGCTCTCATGATCCATATTTTGAAAACCTTCAGCCAACAAAACGCCGGAAATACGGAATCGCCTTGGCCAAACCATCGGCCAACTTCACGGTCGGATCCCAACCAAGTTTGGCTTTCGCCATGGTGATATCGGGCTTGCGCTGCTTCGGGTCATCGGACGGCAATGGCTTCGCCACCAGCTTCGATTTTCCGCCAACTTGACGAAGAACCTCTTCGGCCAATTGACGAATCGTGAACTCGCCGGGATTGCCAAGATTCACCGGACCGGTGAATCCCACTTCGGTATCCATCATCTTCAACAAGCCATCGACCAAATCGTC
>JAYVSL010000243.1:0-24429 GCA_043775355.1 Planctomycetota bacterium | reverse complement strand
AGAAAAACCAACCGCGACTAAATCAAGCCAGCCGCAGCGACGTGGGCGTCCAGTGGTAGCGCCGAATTCGCCGCCACGTTTGCGAATATCTTCGCCTTTGGCATTCAGCAGTTCGACCGGAAATGGTCCCGAGCCAACGCGGGTGCTATATGCTTTCACCACGCCGATGATCTCACCCAATTGTTTGTGCGATAATCCGCTCCCGGCGATGACGCCACCGACACCAGTGTTCGAACTGGTAACGAAGGGATAGGTACCGAAGTCGATGTCGAGCAAGACGCCTTGGGCGCCCTCAAACAGGAACGATTTGTTGGAAGCCGCCGAACGGTGCAGTAAATCAGCGGTATCAGCAATCAGGGGCGCGATGCGCGTACATGCGGGCATCACCTGTGCGATGGCAGCATCAATGTCGATGGGTGTCGCTTGCAAGTAAGTCAGTTGTTCGTTGACCTGCGTCAACTGGGCGCGGAGCTTAAGAGTAAACGCGGGAAGATCGCGCAACTCACCACAACGCAATCCGGTGCGAGCAACTTTATCAGCGTAACATGGGCCGATGCCGCGCAGCGTGGTCCCGACTTTGGCATCGCCCTTGCGATTTTCGAAAGCCGCATCCAGGGCTTTGTGGCTTGGCAAAACCAAGTGCGCGCGATCACTGACCAACAGTCGTGGTGTCGGATTAACGCCGCCAGCAATGAGTTCGTCCAATTCGTTGCATAGCGCCAACGGATCGACCACCACGCCATTGCCGATAATGCAGGTGGCTTGGTCGTGCATGATTCCAGAAGGCAGTAAATGCAGGACGGATTTGCGCCCATTGACCACGACCGTGTGGCCCGCATTCGCACCACCTTGGCAGCGCACCACCACATCGGTGTGGGCGGCGAGCAAGTCGATGACTTTCCCTTTTCCCTCATCGCCCCATTGCAGGCCAAGTACAACTTGGTTGCCTCTGCTGCTGCTGTTGTTTGATTGAACGCCGGAAGTCGTCGGAATCGCGCTGGTCATCTGCCATCCTGTGGAACGGGTTTTGCGCCCGTCGCTGTACGTGAAAGCACCCGCCGCCGGCCCCTACCACTGATGGCAGGCCCGCGACGGGGCGGCGATACGCTAGGACCCAGGGCGGGACGGCAAGCAGGGACTGCGCCACACGCAAGGAGCCCGCACAGCCTTTCGTCCCAGGACCACCTGGGGGACGGATGGTACACACTGGGCATGTGCCCCCTGCCTCGCTCCTCGCCCTCTGATGACGACTCGTTTAGCACCATGGATTTTATTGCCGAGGCCCGTCGGCCTTTGCTGGTGGAACGTCATCGCAAACTGATCGAAGAGATGGAGTCCGGCCTGTCGGACAGCTTTATCACCGGTGAATCGGAAAACCCACGGTTGCTGGCAATGTTGCGGGACTTGGAAGCCGATAGCGAAAAGACGCGTCTGGAACGAACCCTCAAGGCATTAGCGGAAGACACGCATTACAAAGACATGACGTTGCGCAGCGCATTGGTTGAACAGCTCTGTCTGTGGCGCGAAGAAGGGAATGCCGAAGTCGCGGCCTTGCAGTTACACGTCATTGGTATTTATCGCAATGTGCGCGTGGTGATCGCAGCACGTCAGGGCTCGGCGCCATCATTGGCTGATCTGCGTGAATTGCCGGCGTCGATGTTGGTTCGTTTGCTGAATTCCAACCCGCCAGCTTTTGGTTCGCCAAGCCTAAATGAGAGTTTGATTTACACCCCGGCGTTCGCAGATCGTAGTATGCGCACTATTCGTCGCATGCGCAGAGCAGAGAACGCCGAAAACGTGTGGGCTGATGCGAATGGCGAACCCGTGATTCCGCGCGAAATCGAAGAGCCGCTGGATGCGCTGCCGGAAGTAGAACGCAAAGCCGCGCGGCACCTTTTAGTCAGCGATCGTATTCGCTCATCATTTTATCGTGAAGTGTTTCTGAAATATTTGAGTCGTGATGAATTTGATATCAGTCACGATGATCATCCGACCATCTTGCATTGGCTCGAAGCGATCGAAACCACCGCGCATTTGTATCCTTTCATGCAGGGGCAAACGAGCGGACAAAAATCTTTCCGCTTGGCGCATCTCATGCAAAAAGTTTTGCAATTACATGAAATTTACGCTCGCGTTGCGCTCGCCAGCCAGCATCCGACCTACCGTGAGAGCTTCCGTGATAAGAGTACGCGCGTGCGTTTGGCCGAGCTCTCGAAAGACCATTATCCGCCTTTGGCGATGACCCCTGAATTGACTTTGGCAGCCATGTTGTGTCCGTTTCGCACTTTTGTGGAGTGGGCCCAAGCGCGGGTGGCGGAACACGATTTCGTGTTACCGCCTGATCCGAAACGCTAAGTGCGTCGCATGTGGGCGTCAGCGGCGTCGTGCGCCTCAAACGATACGGCCTGACAGCGGGTGACTCTTTGTGGCAGCAAATTGTGGCAGCAAATTGTGGCAGCAAAGGCCACGAATGCGTTCCAACATGGCGTTCACCACGGTGTATCAAACACAAGGCTGAGGCACACAGCCAGGACGGTGACCCGCCCTTGAAACAGGGCGTGGTCACTTGCCGTCGCACGATCCACCCGCCTCGCCAAGGAGATGGTCATGAAAGCAATATTCCTTCCTGCCTTGATGTTGTTGTCCAGTTGGGCAGCTGCATTGGACAACTCCCTAGTCATGCGGCGACCCGGCGCTCAAACGAGCGGAATATACGCCGTGGTGAGTCCCAGCACGGGGAACGTGACGCTCTACAGCTTGGAAGGGAATCAGACCACGCGCTATGGTTCGGCGAACTTTCTGGCAGATTTGCAAATGCTGGAAAATATTCCAGGCGCGACGCTTGATGGAACGGTTTATTCTACGTTACGATTGAGTCATTCCCTTTCTCAACCAAACCCGAGGGATTTGATCAATTCAGTCGCTTTTCCGGATAAGCCAACTGCGAAGGAATCGGCGGCAGGGCTGAAATCCTTGCGTGCTCGTGTGGTGGAAGCGGAGAATGCATTTTGGGACAAGATCAAACCGTACGATGGCGTCGTACGCGGAGCGATGGGTAACCAATATTTATTACTTTGCGTGCCGGTTAAACATGCATTGCTGGCTTACGACTGCCAAGATCGTGACAAAGGTCCGCAGTTGGTGAGTTACCGTAATTACGGAATTGATCTGATGATTCCGCAAGTGTTGAATTCAGATCCGGCACCGCAGGCTTTACTAGCGGCACTGCCTGCTGACATCAAGGCTGAACAAAAAGCGACCCTCGAAAAGGCGATGAGGGAACTTGCCGATGGCGGCACCATCGCTCTGCAACCAAGCGACCCATGGATCGCGACGGGTACTCTTGATCGTTGGGTGCTGGTCGATCCACCGAATAATCATATTTGTACCTATGAGTATATGGGAAAGACTTGGAAACTGACGTCGTCCAGAAATCTTGAGGTGGATCATCTTGTCCCAACGGCATTCCACAGTGCCCCGAGCGAGAAGGCGGCATTTGAAGAGTACGTGAAGACACGTGCGAAACAGCTTAATGCGGCAGGAATTGTTGCCGATATAGCTTATTTCAAGGCGTTGGTCGATCAGAAGCAAGTTGCCAACGCTAAGACCAGCGACATTCAAGCGGATCTTGTGAATGATGACCTCATACTCGACTTCGTTAAACTCCGTAAGATCTATGCCTATCGTATAAATGGTGCCAACAATGGGCTCGAATTCTTGTCGATGCGTGATTACACGCTGGATGTAGGTCTCGCCTTGCAGGATGTCGAATTTCGCAGTGTTGTTGAAGCGGGAAGAGCATGGGACGCCGCCAAGAAATTTTTAGGAAAGCACGATTTCCCGCTCGCGATGTCCTCAGTCCTTTATGCGCTCAAATGCGACCCATCGATTTATAAAATTATCGATAAAGACTCGGCATCGAAGCCACTGAAAAAATTACCGGAATGGCAACCCGCGCTCGACGAGGCGATCAAAAGCACAGAAGAGCAGACCAAGCAAAAAGAGGCTCGTCTTAAGGCTGCTGAAGAAGCGCGTAAGGCTAAATTAGCGCCGAAATGAGGGCCGATCATCCAACGCAATCGGTTTTATGACCGGTTGCGTTGCCGATTGTTGTCAATTGGCAATGTGGTTCATGTGGGCACGACGCATCAACGAATGAACTGAATTGCTCAATGACTCAGCCGCTTTTCATACGGCGAGACATTTCACGATCGACGTCGCGCTTCATCGCTCGCTTGATCAAGTCTTGGCGTTTGTCGCCACGATCCTTACCGGTGGCAAGACAGATAACGATGCGGGCGAAACCGCGGCGAAAATGCAGCTCGTCGGGCACCAAAGTCATGCCCTTGGTGGCTAGGCTGACGGCGATCTTGGAAATTTGTTTGCGATGCAGCAGCAGCTTGCGCGGTTGTATGGGCTGGTGACCAAAAGTTCCTGCCTGGCGGTACTCACCAATGTGCAGGCCGTACAGCCACACTTGGCCATTTTCATGACGCGCATGGCAATCGCCCCATTGGACGTCGCCAGCACGCAGGCTTTTTGCCTCGCTGCCCATCAGCACCATTCCAGCTTCGAACGACTCCACGACTTGGTAAGCGTAGTTCAGTTTCTTATTTTTGAGAATCAGTTGAACGGCGTCTTTGCTGTCGGCTGTTGCGGTATTTTTTGCTGATTTAGCCATGGGATAAGTCCGATGCGTACAGATGGTCTGACAGGCGGGCGCCGCTCAACGTGTGATGAAGGCCTCCACCACTGCTGGCTGAGCACAATCAGCTTCGACCAGCCGACCGCGTTCCAAACCGTTTTCGAAAAATAACAGCGTGGGGATGCGCGCCACACGTAGAGTTGGGTGTGCGCGAAACACGTGGTCTGGTTGATTTTTCCAACTGGAACGGGCCCCGACGGGGCACTCATAGAGCACCAGATCTGGTCGCAACGTGGTACAGGCGCGTCGTAGTATCGGATCAGCGGTTACGCAGTCTGGACACCACGACTCACCAGTCAGCGGATCTTCGGAGCCAAAAAAGACGTAGAGGGCCGTTTCTTTTGCCGCAGTGCCGATGAGCAGGCGGTTTTGGACTTCGGCGGGCGTTGCAAGTCTGACGATTGGCATGGCGGAAGTGTGAGACGTTGGGCGTGGACGCCAGTGCTTGGGGCCTTCGCCCGCCCTTACCAAGCTCGCAGGCTCTTGAGGGTGGGCGGCAGTACACGAGACGACGGATTCGCGAGCCTGAATTGACAGCTCTCAGACTTTGAGGAAGTTATCCCGCGAAACCATGGCCTCATCTTACTCTCTGATTTTACGTGCATGTCCTGAAGGAGCACGCGACCAAGTTGCCCACCTGCTGGGTCGGGCTTTCAGCCTGAAGGACAGCACGTGTGTCTCAATCGCGAGCTCAACTCCCATCGTGCTGCTGACTGATCTTACCAAAGACGAGGCCGCTGCCCTTGGTTTAGCGATGACGGGATTAGAGCAGAAAGGTGCGACGGTTGAATTGACGGCAGATGATGTCAGTGAATTGCCGAAGATTGATTGGCCTAAACGTCCGTTGGTGTTTAAACGCGAAATTGGTGAATTCGTTGGTGAATTTACCGGACTCAATCTCATGATTCCCGGATTGAATAAAGGCTACACTTTACAAGAGCTCCTGCTGATTCGGCTCGATCCGCAGAATCGTTCGGGGCATGTAACGCGCCCAACCACGGAATTTAAGGGCGCTCAACTGTCGGAGATTACACCGTTCTCAAATCAGGCGCTGCCAACTCCGACTCCGGTGCCAGCCGGCGCAACCATTCCGCGCGGATCTTCCCATAATGACACCGATCCGGTATCGCGTTTGAACGAGATGTTTCCCGATGAAGATAATGGTTTCATGCCCAACAACGACGACATCACCAGTATTCTCGACCGGTTGCTGCCGGATGAGGACAAACCAAGGCCTCAAGCCGGCGGTGGATCGACTGGTCATGATTCGAGCTCTGGTCGAATCCCGGTTTCAGGACTTCCAGTGGGATACTCGGTATTTTTAGCAAAAATTACTGACGAGGCCCGACGCGCGAAAGTGGTGCCACTGTTAGCGGAATTATCCGGCCTATCGAAGGAAGAAGCCGATTCTCTGTCGAAAAAAGTCATTATCCCGGTGGTGAAAGGTGTGACGAAGGAAGAGGCCGAAGCGGCTCGTCAGCGCTTCGCGAAGATTGGAATTCTTGCCCGAGTTAAGGGACCAGGATCGTGAAGTGAATTTCGATTCTGTCGCTGAGGGCAAAGGCATGAAATAATTCGCATAAGTAAAATCGAGAAGCTGAAATAGCTGAAATAGTTAGTAAAAGCGCAAAATGAAAGGTCTTTAGCGCAGCGGTAAGACGCGATACGCGAGTGCTCCCCACGGTGGCAAAGAGACCGCTAAACCATTTTGGCGAAGATGATCTGCTTTTATCTGGGTGAGTGCAGGTTGGGCGGGATCAAAACAATGTTGGAGTTGGCAATCACGTTCGGCCAGCGGCCCAGCCTTGACCGCGCCATTGGCGTGATGCCATCCTGCGTTGACTACCAGTACCAATGAATGATGACCCTGCAGACTCCACAGACAGCAGATGAGTGGAGAATCATGCCCAAGGGGTTCGAGTAATTGCCAGCTTCCGTTTTGCCGCACTGGTTCGCTTAACAGATGCATAAGATCGCGGTAAGCCGCACGATGCGGCAATGAACCGTCTTCAGGTGGACGCCGATTGGCATGGCTCGAAGCATGGAGCCGCCGTCCGTCATCTTGGCCGTGATTACAGAGCAACAGCCCAGGGACCATGCCGGTAATGAGCAAGGCGCCGCGATGATGTTCGGGTGAGGTGAAACGAAGGGCGGCACGTTGTTCGGCGTGATTTTCAAGAAACCGTACGCAGTGTTTTTGGTATTCAGCGGTGGCACGTAAATGTGCACGGATCGACTCTGCGTCGCCGGAAAGGAGTCGGTCGTAAAGAATTTTATCAAAGGTGAAATCAAAGCCCGCCTGTTGCAGTTCGTATTCGCGATTCCAATACACCTCGGCCATAAATAGGGTGCCGGGATGTTCCGCCCGCACGCGGTCAAGACAGCGTCGCCAGAACGGTTGCATGGGACGTTTCCAGGTATTCTCAAAAACGTCTTTGAGCAGCAACATCGCGAGGTCGCAGCGCAGCCCGTCGCAGCGCGCAGCAATGGTGGACGCGACGTGAATCATCGCTTCTTGGAGTCGGGGATTACTGTAGTCGAGTTGCACCGAGTTTCGCCATGGAGCGAAAAACGGATCGCGTCCGTGCGCGAAAATTCGCCCATGCAATGCGCACCATGCTTCGGGTTGGCTGGCTAGATGAGAATTGTCGCCTTGAATGCAGAAATCAGGCTCGTCACGCAACCATTGGTGATCAAGGCCAATGTGGTTGGGAATGAAATCGAGCATCAGCGACATACCGGCGCCGCGGGCTCGCTCACGCAGTCGGCTGAGTGCGGCATCGCCACCCAACGTGGCGTCAACCGTGTACGATTCTGGCATGAAAGGTGAGCCACAAATATCATGGTCGCAAAAATCAGGCAGCACATTGCCGAGATAGTGCAACAAATGGGGATCACGTCGTGAAACCTCGCGGCTTAAGGATCCGGTTGGCCAAACGCCAATCAGATAGAGCCACGTAAACCCATGCTCGACCAGTTGATCGAAGAAGTCTTCGGGAAAATCGTCGAGGGTGGCAGGACGACCCAATGCGGACGAACGCTCGGTACGCCAGCTGCGTACATTGAGTTCGTAGAGTTGCTGCATGAGTGGGACCATACCCCAAACGCGGCGAACCCACAAAGGGAATTTGTGGGAAAGGGAGGAAACTTCGTCAGTCGAAGTAATGGTGTCCCAGGGATAGAGACAATGTTCGGCAGGATGGTTAAATAAATGACCCCTAGCGGAAACCGGTAGGGGCCAGGAGCAAAGCGATGGAAGCAAAAGCTAAGGTTTGAGCTTAGGCTTTGACCTCAGGCTTTGGCAAACTCACGCCAAAGGCTCCCAGGGCGGTGGACAATTCCTGAACGATGGTTTGGCCGCTCAAAGGCGCCTTAAAGAGGTCCATGTCCGTGTATTGTGCCAAGTCACCGATGCGCGAAACGCCGAGGCCTTCGAGCATCTGGAGGTTCTTGTTGCCGAGTTCCAGTTTCTCAATGCTCTCAGCCAAAACCTTTTGGTCAGCCTTGGTGATCGAGCGTTCTTCGCCTTCGCGGTACATGCCCAGGCGCAAGTTGCGGGCGGCGAGCATTTCTTTCACTTCTTTCAGCGAAGTTTCGCCGAAATTTTTATAGGAGAGCATTTCTTGTTCGCTGATTCTCAGCAAATCGCCGAGGGTGAAGATGTTCATCTTCGACAGGCAGTTGCGGCTGCGGACCGACAATTCGAAGTCGTTAACTGGCGTACGCATGATTTTTTCCATGCGTTCGCGTTCGCGTTCTTCGCGCTCGTCGTAGTACATGTTGCGGCTCGACTTGGCGTCACGCAGCAACAAGAGCGCACGGCGATCGCGTGGATTGTAGGCCAACACCTGGCGGAAACAGTCGATGGCAGCGTTCGATTCGCCACGTTCTTCGTAAAGAATACCGAGATTGGTGATGCCAGGAACGTAGTGCGGATGCACGTCGGCACACACCATGTAATATTCCATGGCCATGTCGTCGTCGCCGATGCGATCGAGCAGAACGCCAATATGGAACGCGGCTTCAACGTGTTCGGGATCTTTTTCCAGGGCGGATTCGTAGGAGTTAATGGCGGCTTCGGTGTTGCTCTTGCCTTCCTGCAGGCGTCCGCTCAAGAAGTCACGGTCAGCGCTATCAGGGACATTGCCGAGAGCCTTTTCGGCCTCGTCGAACATGCCGCCGTCCAGCAGTGCGCGCACGGCTTCAATCTTCGCCTCAGGCATACTCTTGCTAGCTGTGGTGAAGTGGGTCTTGGCATCGGCAAATTCACCGAGCTCGTGATAAATCAGTCCGATCAACGCTTGGTTGTAGGCT
Source organism: Planctomycetota bacterium (assembly GCA_043775355.1). Classification (GTDB taxonomy): domain Bacteria; phylum Planctomycetota; class UBA11346; order UBA11346; family UBA11346; genus BOG-1363. Next base: position 15,410 of record JAYVSL010000243.1, on the reverse strand, counting down.
TCGGTGCCATCAACGGCTTCTTCGGCGTCACTGAAATGACCGAGCGCAAACGCGAGGATGCCTTTGCGGACCTTGGCGTCCTCTTTCACTCCACTCAAGCCATCTTGAAGAACAGCGGCAAGCTTGCGGCGCTCTTCGACATCTTGGACGGAAATGCGGCGCAACAGGCGAATCTGGGCCAGCGTTGGGCGCTGGGTTCCAGTCAGGACTTGGGCGCTACGGGGCAAGGTGGCAGTCGTCATGGGCACTCCTCAGGGCAAGGGGGCGGAAAGGTAGGGGCAGATAAGCGGGGGTCAATGCAGGCTGTTGGAGAAGCTTGCTTGGGCGTTTGCCAGATGGCTCACGTTGAACGAAGACATCCGTGATGTTGGTAGGTTTTTTCCGCTCACACGCGCTTGATTGCTGCCCCCAATTTGGTGAGCAGTTCATCGATTTGCGCGGCATTGATGATCAATGGTGGAGCAATGCGCAGGGTCTGATTGCCGGAAGGACCGACGATTAAGCCCTCTTCACGGGCTGCCTGCACCAGAACGCTGGGGTCGTAGGCCAACTGCACGCCGACCAACAGGCCACGGCCACGCACCTTCCTGCTGTCGCCCATAAGCGTCATCAAACCAGCCTTGAGTTGCTCACCCCGAGCAACGACGTTGGCGATAAAACTCGGTTGAACGACTTCGTTCATCACTGCCAAACCTGCGGCGCATGCCAGTGGATTACCGCCAAAAGTGGTGCCATGCATGCCCGGTTTCATCAGGCTAGCGACGGCTTCAACGGCGAGAATCGCACCGATTGGCACTCCGCCACCAAGGCCTTTGGCCATGGTCATGAGGTCTGGCATCACGCCTTCATGTTGGTGGCAGAAGAGTTTGCCTGAGCGGGCAAATCCCGTCTGGATTTCATCCATCACCAGCAGCGCTTGATGTTGCGTGCAGAGTTCACGTAGCCGCTTCAGGAAGCCAGCGGGTGGGACGATGACGCCGCCTTCACCCTGGATGGGCTCAATAAACACCCCAGCGATGTCATTGCCTTGGTTATCGCCCTGAGCAAAGGCCGCCTCTAACGCAGGCACATCACCATACGGCAGGAATTCGCACGGCGCGAGGGGAGCAAACGGCTCACGGTACTTAGGATTCGCCGTCACTGACAACGACCCCATGGTTCGGCCGTGAAAGCCATTCAGGAAGGAAATAATGCGGGTTTTACGTCCGCCGTGCTGAAGATTACCCCATAGCCGCAGCAGTTTATAGGCCGCTTCGTTGGCTTCGGTGCCGGAGTTACAAAACAGCACTCGTCCTGGAAAAGCCGCATCGACAAGAATACGAGCGAGGTCTTCTTGCTGGGGGACGGTGTAATAGTTGGAGCAATGGAGCAGGTTCGCCGCCTGCTTACTGATCGCCTGGGTCAACGCGGCGTGCCCGTGACCTAAGGTCGAGACGGCTACCCCAGCAAAGGCGTCAAGGTAGGCACGTCCCTGCGTATCGTACAGATAGACCCCTTTTCCGCGGACGAAACTCACCTCAGCACGGCCATAGTTTTGAAACAAGGCAGAGGGTTTACTTGCTGGTTCGGCCATAATTGCTCCTCAAACGGGTGCGTGAGTCTCAACGTACCGACGGCGGATCAAGGTGTCCGGATAGCCACAGGCATGATTTGGGGGGGCGATTGGCTTGCGTCGCTCTAGTGCTCTCGCTACCTTGCGACAGCTTAATTTAGTGACTATGCAACCGCTTTAGGATAATGAGTTATGGTGAAGGTGAAGTTTTTGCGATCATTGCGGATGCGCGCATGAGCGATGTCTCGCTTCCAAATCGTGTTGATTCTACCTTTCGCCCCTGGGCGAGGTGGTTCTTCCCCGTGATGCTGATGATCTTGATTAGTGATCAGTTAACCAAGTGGTGGATCTTTCGTCAGGCAGAAAGCTCGCTGCCCCGTTGGCTCGCCCAACATTCCAATACCGGCGTGGCGTGGGGTATCGGCAATCAAATGCCGTTGCTAGTCACGGTGATAACGATGGTTTTGATACCGTTGTTAGCGTGGGTATGGTGGAAACAATTTCGTCCTTGTGGCGCTTGGGAAAATGTAGCCTTCGGTGCGGTGCTTGGCGGCGCACTGGGAAATGCCATTGACCGGGTAGGCACTCAATTGGGCCAATTGGAAGGCGTGCGTGATTTTCTCGTGATGGACTTAAACGTTATTGGTATCAATTACATCTGGCCAACTTTTAATATTGCCGATGCGGGAATTTCATGCGGAGTGGTTACCTTGGCGTGTTTGTCGTTCTTCAAGCGTTCTGTTCCCACCGCTCCGGATACCCGGGCAGTTATTTAGTTAATCGGAGCATAAAGGTGTACCATGCGAATTAATGCTGCTGCGAATGAGATCGTCATCAAAATCGTCTATTACGGACCAGGCATGGCGGGTAAGACCACCAACCTTACCGTCATTCATGATCGTGTTCCCAGTCATGCGGCTGGCGATTTGGTGATGGTCGACACGCACAGCGAACGAACGTTACGTTTCGATTTGTTGGCAATGGATGCAGGTGATATCAACGGTCATCGCGTGCATTTCGAATTTTTCACCGTGCCTGGTCAAAGCTATTACGCCGCCACGCGTCGTGCTGTTCTTGCAGGCGCTGACGCAGTTGTTTTTGTTGCCGATAGTCGTCGTGAAGCACTTGATGAAAACATCGAAGCGATGAACGAAATGCTTGGCAATTTGTTACATCATGGCTTGCCCAACGACCTACCCATTGTGGTACAATATAATAAACAGGATTTGCCAACTGCGCTTAAACGTGAGCAACTGGAACCGCTGATGAATGTTCGCGGTTGGCCGAGCTTGGCGGCGGTTGCGGTTGATGGAAACGGCGTGATGGAGACCATGCAAATGGTCACCAGCGTGGTACTAGATCATGTTCGTCGTTCTGGTGCGGTGCCGAATAGCAGCGTTGCCACAGTACCTGTTTCAGGCACATGGTTAATCTCATGTTTTCGCTGTCAGGCGATGCTCGAAGTTCCTGATGTAAAAATCGGCACGGTATATGCCTGTGGAATTTGTGGCTCGGCTTTGGAAGTGGTGGACCCGGATCGTGGTTTGACCCGCGCTCCAGGCCCAGCCGCACTCACGGTTGCTGGCAATCAAACGCAGCAATCATCGAGCGACGATAGCACTTACGGCATGCAGGTGGTGTCAGAACGTACGTCTGCTGCCAACGGAGCTTTAGGGAAAGGAGGAACGCCTGGGAGCGGTTCGGCTCCAGTATTGAGTCAACCCTATGAAGCGCCTGGTCATGATGTGATGGCGCCGTTGGATGAATCGGTTCAAGGACGTCGGACACGAGTTCGTGAACGTAGTAGCGGACGCACGTTGCGTGCACTTGCACTTAATCCCGCCCTGATGCGGCAGCCAAGTTATGAAGATAATTTTGAATCTCATGTTCGTCTCGCCAGTCAGGTGAAACATCCGTATATTTTGCCATTGGTGGCGATGTCACCGACCAAAGATTCGCGCATCTTGATCAGCGCCGATCCGTCTGATTACGAACCATTGGGCCATGTTCTTGCTCGCCGTCGCGCACTCGCGCCTCCTCATGCTATGGGCATTGTTCGACAAGTGGCCTTGGCATTGGAAGAAGCCGCGCGTCACGGCGTGGTCCACGGTTGGCTCCGTCCCGACGTCATATTAGTAAGCCCAGACGGCAACGTTTTAGTTGATGAATTTGCGGTGCCCAAGCACCATCGTTTTTTGGTGCGCGAATTATCCGGCGCCAGCGCTGCGACAGAGTATTATTTAGCGCCTGAACATTTGAGTGAAGATATTCGCAGTGATGTACGCTCGGATATTTTCATGCTCGGCGCGTTATTGTTCCGCATGATGACCGGCGAAGGTTTAGTCACTGGTTACAATGCCCATGAGGCATTGCATAAAGTAGTGGCTAACGGCGCGCGAACATTACGTAGCATCCAACCAGGCGTCAGTCGTGATCTTGATCTGTTTTGTCAGAAATTGGTATCCGCAGAACGTAAAGATCGTTGCCAAAGTTATCGCGAAGTCATCGACACACTCGATAAGTTTGGCGGCGGCGCGAAACGTCAAACACTTCGGTTGACACAAAATATTCCGGCAACGCCAGGACAAGCGGTCTCGCAAACGCGTCGCGCCGGTACCGGCCAATTACGCCGGACAGGTACTGGACAAATACCTCATGGAATAGGCGGATCGTCGCAACTGCGACGGAATACGCCAATCTCTGGTGAACGACTCGGGGCACACGCTCGTCCCCAGTCAGGCGGATCGGGTGCGGGTGTTGGCATCGTGGTAGTCGCCGCGATCGTCGTGGTCGGGGCAATCGCATTTTTCTTATTTAGTCCTCCAACAAAGGCGGCGAAAAATACGCCGCTGGAGTCTGAACTTCCAACTGCTGATCCGACGCCCCAGCCAACAGTGGTGACTTCAAAGGCTTCTCCCTCGAAGCCGACGAATACCGTCGTTGCTTCGTCGACCACAAAGTCCAATCCCGTGGAAAAAGATCCCAACAGCAAACCGCCAGGCGATGGTGGCCCGAATGTGCGTCCGCCCTCGTGGATTGAATTGAATAATACACCCCCGACTGACGATAAGTCTACATCATCGGATACATCGACGTCCGTGACACGAGTGACGTCCGAAGAACTTCCTGCGCTTTTGATTGAAATCGCGGAGCTTGAGCGCAAAGGGCTGTTCAAGCAGGCCATGAGCAAGTGTGAGCGTCTGCCAACGGCCGAAGAACGTCAGGATCGTCTTCTGCGAGTTATTAAACATCATCAGACGAGCAAAGATGAGGTGGTGACGCAGATAGCCCAGGCTAAGGACATTGCCGAAGTTGAACGCTTACTGAAGCCAGCAAATGAATTTTGGGGCTTACCAGATGATGGGGCTTGGGCGAAGGAACAACTTGCTCTTGCGGAAAAACGTTTGGGAAAGGTCGCGCAAAAGCCACCCAAACTGCCCGGACAGACTTCCGTCGATCCGGCGGAAATCGATCCGGCAGCGGTGATTGACGGCCAGATTGGTAAAGCTTTAGCCAACGGTCAAAGGGCCGTGGTCCAAGAAAAAATATCTTTGCTGCTGGTTGGTGCGACGAGCACCGCTGCGATCAAACGCAAGGTCGAACTGTTCGATCAACGAAGTGTATTGCTTGAAAAAGTATTGAAGGAACGCCGTCCGAAAATGCGCGTGCCGCATCCTATCACCAATGACATGTGGGATATTATTAATTTTACCGCTGAAGGAATTACCGTTAGCTCATCGAGTGGTTCCAAGTCGGATTTGACCTGGAGCCAAGTCTCGATCAAAGAAATTGCGCGGTTATGTGGAGAAATTTCAAGCTTGCCTACCGCTCAGGGTGAAGATTTCGCCCTAAGTACCATTATGCATTTAGTTGCTGAAAATACTGATTTGGCAGCCGTTGCGCTCAAGCGTGGCAAAGGCCAGCTAGAACCAGCCATCGGGGCAGACCTTGATATATTAATGACTTTCGCGCGTCAACGTGATGCTTTAGAATTAGTGGCGAAAGCCAAAGCCGCTGTGGCGAATGGAAATGCGAAAGTACTGAACGATTCGATCGAAGCGCTCAAGCGCTCGGATGAGAAAGTTATGCCTTTGGTGGCCGCTCACATCGCTGAGTTGGAACGGCAGCGTCTTCAACCTGTGGCAACCAATGTGGTGACTGGCGGCGGGCCGGGCCCTGTGTCCGCCTCGCGTGATAATTTATTTTTTAGTGCGTCAGATGACCTCAAAGTTTTCTCTGCGACGGCGAATGCTTGGCAGGTGAAGGATGGTTTGGCGTTGAACGTGAAAGACGGTTTCCTCAATCGAAAAGACATGAACGATGCCCGGTCTACGCAATTAATCTTCATGCCGTTGAATAATCGCGGAAAAATGACGGTGGATTTCCGTGGTGTTCGCTTTGAATTTAACTTCCCCAGCAATACCTATCGTGCGATCTCAAAAGAAGAGTCGCCGACAGCAAAGCCGTTTACGTTTATTACTAAAACTGCGTGCTCCATGTATTTTGAACTGCGCCAGCCTGGTAATTTAGTGACGGTCACCGTGAACAATGGCGCTGGTTCGACGGCGATTAGAGCCGGCGAAACTTTAACCGACAATTTAGGAATCGCTTGTGAAGATGGCGCGAATATTGCCATTGATGAACTGCAGATCATGCGTGGTAAAGCTGCTGCCAATAAAGAAGCCCAAGGAGAGCTCAAAAAACTGGGACTAGATCCGCTCGGCGATGTTATGTTGGAAGCTCCGACCATCGTCTTGCCAGAGACTCGTGGCGCTAAAAGTGGTGTGGCCATGGCCCTGTCTGATCCCAATGTCATTGGAGTTTCCTACGATGTTAAAGGGAGTGGAAGTCTGCGCATTCAACTTGGCAGTCCGACGGATATGTCGGGCGAATGTCGGGACATCCCTCTGAGTGCAGTTGCCGTTACGCACAAGGTGTCATGGCTCAATGATAAATTGCTGATTAAAGATGCCGCAGGTAATGAGCTGGCCAGCGTTGCCCTAACGAGTAAGCATACGCACCTCATGATACTTGCGCTCAAGGAAGCTACTTTGCTCTCGACTCCCCGTTTGACGTATCGATGACCGAAGCGGTCCTGAGTATTTTCTGGAAAATGGTTCGCCGTACTGCGGTGGGCCATGCTCCAGCACTGCCTCCTATTTTCTTCGTCATAAACATTCAGCCGTTGGCTGATTGCTGACTTTTGACGTGTCCCTATTCTTCACCCCTTAACTTTGGTTCCCCGGATGATCGACCCTAAAACTCCTAAAACTTTTGTTATCGATACCAACGTCCTGCTGCACAATCCCAATGCATTGTTCGCCTTTGCCGATAACAACGTAGTGATTCCCATGATGGTATTGGAAGAACTCGACAAGTTCAAAAGTGCCAACAATGAATTGGGATCAAACTCGCGTGAAGTAGCACGTGCATTGGATCGCCTGCGTCTGAAAGGTTCGCTGCGTGATGGTATTTCGACACCGCAAGGTGGTCTGGTACAAGTCTTAATTCCGTATGATGAAATCGCCGGCATGTTACCTGGTGTTAACGACAATCGCATCCTCGGTTGCGCGCAGTTACTTAAGCGCGAGGGAAAAAATGTCTTCTTTATCTCGAAGGATATTAATGCCCGGGTAAAGGCAGATGCGCTTGGTATTCCGAGTGAAGATTTCGAAAATCAAAAAATTAACGTCGACGAACTCTATAACGGTTGGGTGCGCTTCGAACGCGAGGCATCACGTATTAAACAGCTTTCCGCTTTGGAATCGATTGCTCCTGATGATCTGGAGCCAGGCTTGGGCTCCAAGCTCAACGCGAATCAATTCGTTTTGGCACAAGAAGGCGACGACGACGATTTGGCAGTGTTGTTTACCTACAACGCCACGACAAAAAAACTCCAACGCCTTGACGATGATCCCCCACAACTGTTTGGTGTTGGTCCGCGTAGTCAGGAACAACGCATGGCATTTGAGTTGTTGCTCGATGATCGCATCAAGCTGGTAACGCTGGTCGGCCAAGCCGGAACCGGCAAGACGCTCCTCGCACTCGCATGTGGTCTCGCCAAAGTGATTCATGACGAGCGCTATAAAAAGCTCCTCGTCAGTCGCCCGATTATGCCTCTGGGCAATGACATTGGTTACCTGCCCGGCACCAAGGACGAAAAGCTCAGTCATTGGATGGGACCGATCTTCGATAACTTGCACTTCTTGCTCGCCAGCGAAGAACGTGATCCCGATGAAGTGATCAAGCGGTTGATTCAGGAAGAATCGATCACCATGGAAGCCCTGACGTACATTCGTGGGCGTTCCATCAGTAAACAATATTTGATCGTTGACGAGGCGCAAAATCTCACTCCGCATGAGATCAAAACGATCATCAGTCGCGCCGGCCAAGACACCAAAGTGGTGCTCACCGGCGATCCGCACCAAATCGATAATCCGTATTTGGATGCGAGCTCAAACGGCTTGACCTACGTGGTTGAACGGATGCGCGGTCAAACGCTTGCTGGTCACGTGACCCTGCTGAAATCGGAACGTAGCGAACTGGCAGGAATTGCGGCAAACTTGCTCTGATCGAAGTGTATTTTGGGAACTGGACTGGGCGATAATGGTGATCGCCTAGTCTTTCGTTTTTATTCCCAGCCCGGCAGTGCCTTCGTGACCTTGCAGTTCGTCGCTGGGGGTCATGATTATTAACGTAATTAAGACGAGCACCCGTAGCTCAGCTGGATAGAGCACCTGCCTTCTAAGCAGGTGGTCCCCCGTTCGAATCGGGGCGGGTGCGCCATACAAAACGTTGATTTTATCGATGGTTTAACCTCGAGTAACAAATTGCGAAAAAGTGCGAAATCGTCCAATTACTGATCACTTACAGAATGAATGGCTGTGAAGCCAAAATTTCCTATCTCCACCTGTCTGACACCAGCCAGCTATTTTCAGCGGCGGTATTGGCGTTGGCGACTTCCACGAAGAGCGGCGAATGCGATCAAGACCAGGGCAACGAGTTGGCACGCAAGGGTTATGAGACCCGAAACTCGGCGATAGCCTCTTGCCGACGCATCTAAATACGCCGGGTATGAACGCACGAATTTCCATTTGGCTTGCAATCGCTCCCGGCAATTGGGAAGCGAGGTGAAGACGGTGACATTTCCTTCGTGACATTCATGTTACACAATTGTCCCGCCGTTGTTCCTAAACCTTGGCAACACCTCTGGAGGTTAGCCATGCGTCCTATCCCAATATTATCCACTCTGATGCTCTTCCTCACCGCAGCCATGTCGGCGGCGGCGATGGAGGCGGTTTATGAACCGGCAGCGAGTTCATCCACGATGACTCGTCCGGTTGATCATCTGCCAGCTTCGGTCGCCGTCGTGCCGGTGGTCGACGCTGCGCCACTCATCCAAATCGCAGTGCTGCTCGACACCAGCAACAGCATGGACGGCCTGATTAATCAGGCGCGCAGTCAGTTGTGGGCGATCGTCAATGGCCTGGGGCGAGCCACGCGTTCAGGGCGTCAGTCGATGATCCAAGTTGCGCTGTATGAATACGGCAAGGCGAGCATCTCGGCCGAGGAACAACACCTGCGTCAAGTTCTGCCCTTCACTACCGATCTTGATCGCGTGTCGCAGCAACTCTTCGCACTTACCACCAACGGTGGCGAAGAATATTGTGGAGCGGTGATTCGTTCTGCCACGCGCGGCTTAACGTGGAGCCCGAGTGCGGCGGATCTCAAGGTTATCATCATCGCCGGTAACGAACCGTTTACGCAGGGAACCGCCGATTATCGGGCGTCCTGCGTCGAAGCGGTGGCCTCGCGCGATATCGTCATCAATACCATTTATTGCGGTAGCAATCAGGAAGGCATTGCGAGTAACTGGCAGGATGGCGCACGCCTCGGCAATGGAGCTTACGCGGCCATAGATCAGACGCGCGCGGTGGTGATTCCTCCCGCTCCGCAAGATAATGAATTAGCGCGCTTGGGCTTGGCGATCAATGACACCTACGTGCCGTTTGGTCATGCCGGCGCTGACGGCGCGCTGATGCAAAAGGCGCAGGATGGTAATTCATTGGGAATTTCGACCAGCAATCTCGCGAGTCGTGCCTGCGCCAAGGGCAGCGCCCAATATTGCAATGATCGCTGGGATCTGATCGACGCCGTCGATCGCAAAACCGTGGTGTTGGAGCGGATTGCGCCTGCCGATCTCCCGGCCGGTATGCGAGGTCTGACACCAGAGCAACGTGCGGCCTATGTCGCGGGCAAACTCACCGAGCGCAAAACGATGCAGGCACGCATTGGCCAACTGGCAGCTGAGCGTGAGCTTTTCCTTGCTGCGCAGGCGAAAGCTGCGGGGGCACCTGGCCTTGACGAAGCGATTATCACCGTGATCCGTGCGCAGGCAGTCAAACGCGGATTTACGATTCAGTAATTTATATTCGCTTACCAGTCCCAAGTGGATTGTTCGAATTTAATCTGGGATATGACTGCGGATTATTTAATAAAGAACGCGCCACGTGAAATTACGTGGCGCGTTCTTCATTTGGTCGGACCGACAAGATTCGAACTTGCGCCCATCTCGTCAGCCTCCTCGCTGCGCTGCGGTGGCTTCCTCGCGTTCGGCGGGCCGGACATGCCCGACAGGGCATGTCCTCGATTCCGGCGGAGACGCCGGAATCGACCCGCCTCACCCTCTACCACCCCAATTTGGCCTAGAGGGCGCAAGTTCGAATCTTGTCGGTCCGTTAATGTCACTGAGGATTATTTAATAAAAAACGCGCCACGTGAAATTACGTGGCGCGTTCTTCATTTGGTCGGACCGACAAGATTCGAACTTGCGACCTCTACCACCCCAAGGTAGCGCTCTAATCCAGGCTGAGCTACGGTCCGATGTGCGGGGGCGCTGTATAAGTTTCCCGGTGTAGGGAGTCAACGAGTAAGGGAATTTGGTTGGCGAGGGCTATCCGATGGCTGATGTCATCTGCGCTCTTTCCCCTGCGAAATGGCAGGCGACAACCCTGTCATGCTGCCGAATGCTGATCCGATCGACTTGCTGAACGCATTTCTGGCTGCCCATGCCAAGACGGAGGCCGTGCCGGCCATGGTGTATGTGCGTGGTGAGGAGCTGTACCACGCGCTGTCAGCCAATCCGCCGGCGCATCCGGCCTGGGGGCGGTTTTTGGTGGCCATGGGTCAGCTGGCGGCGGAGCGCATGGATGATGCTGCGGCGGCCAGCCGTTATTTCCTGCAAGCCTTGCAAGGCGTGGCCCGCCATGGCGATCACGAAGCCGCCGTCACCGCTGGTTACAATCAAGGCGTGTTGCAAGAAAAGCGTCGCCATTTAGCGCATGCGTTGGCAGCGTATCGCGCAGCCGCCAGTGAGGGCTTCCGCTGCGGCGCTGTCACCGCCAACACGCTGCGCTCCGCCACCGCTGCCGTGCGCGTGCGCTTCGCTGAAGACGGTGAATTAGGCGATGTTGCGCCGCTCGCCAAGCAAGCGTGGCTGGGTTGGCTGTGGTTACGCAGTGCCGATCCGGCGCAGCTGGATGCTGAATTGGTAGAAGAACTCACGCGCCAACTTGCCGCGCTGCTGCTGCCAGAGGACGATCCAGGCCAGTTAATGGCCTGCTGGCGCGCATGGGTTCCCGCGTCACTGACGCTGCCGGATGGTAGTTTGTGGCATGATGGTGATCCCACGTGTCGTGACGCATTGTTCGCCGCCGCTGCCGAGGCCGCTGACGCTCATTTAGCGGATGAAAATCCTAATCCAGGCGCGCCGTATCGTTTGCTGCGCGCTGCTGCACGCCGGGTTGAATAAGGGATTCAGCGCTAAATCACCGGCGGTGAGATCTCAGAAGCTGCCTGGAAATGGCGAAATCTGACATGGAGGACCAGAGAATAAACGGATTCTAAATCCTATATTCCACGCCAGTTCTTGGATTTTGACTTCTCCGGTTCTCCGGTCCTCCATGTCATTCTCCAGTTTCCAGACCACTTCTCGATGAGTCGATCCGGCCATGAATCTGGCAGATGCAGTCTTGATGAAGAACGCGCCGAGACCCGCTTCGCGATGCAGCCTTGCACGGAGCGCGCGAGCAACTCACACTCCCCAGCCTGTGGAGGTCTCAATGACCAAAGTTCCTCGTTCTTCTGCTGACCAAAAAAACACTGATAGCGGCGCCATTCGCCACGCAGAAGCCGCCGATACGCAACCGATCTTGCCGATGACGGCAGATCATTCGGATGAAAAATCCGAGACCGAGTCGCTGTCCCCTGCTGGCCTGGGCATGGACGCCAACACTTTACGTCACGACATCCATCGGCACTTGGCTATCACGCTTGGGCGTGACGCCCATTCGGTGTCCAATCGCTATCGCTACATGGCAACGGTTCTGGCGGTGCGCGATCGTTTAGTCGAACGCTGGAAAGCCACGCACGCGGCGTATTACGAAGCTGATTGCAAACGCGGCTATTATTTGTCGATGGAATTTTTGATGGGCCGCGCGTTGGGGAACGCGGCGCTCAACCTTGATATCGATCAACAGCTGAAACGCGCACTGAATGCGCATGGTTTGCGCTTAGAAGATTTAGAAGAATCGGAACCAGATGCGGGTCTGGGCAATGGTGGCCTTGGTCGCTTGGCGGCATGTTTCATGGATTCGTGCGCCACGCTTCAGCTTCCGGTGTTTGGTTATGGACTGCGTTACGACTACGGCATGTTCCGTCAGCGCTTAGTCGGCGGAGCCCAGCAAGAAGAACCCGACAACTGGTTGGCCTATGGTCATCCGTGGGAACTTCAGCGCCCAGAATATGCCCAGCGAGTGAAGTTCTGCGGCCACACTGAATTCTACCGCGACACCAATGGTCGCATGCGCGTCAACTGGGCAGCGACCCAAGATGTCTTGGCGATTCCGTACGATTTGCCAATCCCAGGTTATCACAACGGGACGGTCAACACACTACGCCTGTGGCGCGCGTCGGCTCCGGAACAATTCGATCTCGCTGAATTCAACGCTGGCGATTACGTCGCCGCTGTTGAGGCAAACTCCACCGCAGAAAATATTTCGCGCGTGCTGTACCCCAACGACAAGAGCGAGAACGGCAAAGAGCTGCGTTTGCGTCAGCAATATTTCCTCGCAAGTGCGAGCTTGCAGGACATCGTTCGCCGCTGGATTTCAAAACACGGCACCGATTTTAAGCATTTTGCTGCGAAAAACGTCATGCAACTTAACGACACACATCCGACCATCGCGGTCGCAGAATTGATGCGTATTCTGATGGACGATCATGGACTGGGTTGGGAGGAAGGCTGGGCCATCACTAATAAATGTTTGGCCTACACCAACCATACGCTGCTGCCGGAAGCATTGGAAAAATGGTCGGTTGGTTTGTTCAAACATCTGTTGCCACGTTTGCTCGACATCATTTACGAAATCAACGCGCGTTTCATGCGCATCGTAGCCAACAAGTGGGTCGGGGACACCGAACGTTTGGCGCGCATGTCGATCATCGAAGAAGGTCCGCATCCGCATGTGCGCATGGCGCATCTGGCCATCGTCGGTTCGTTCTCCGTCAATGGCGTTGCCGCGCTCCATAGTGATTTATTGAAGGGCGGTCTATTCCGCGACTTCGCCGAACTGTGGCCTGAACGTTTCAATAATAAGACCAACGGCGTCACGCAACGTCGTTGGCTGGCGATGTGCAATCCGCGCCTGTCTGACCTTATCACGCGGACCATTGGCGAAGGCTGGGTCACTGACCTCACGCTGTTACAACAGCTCAAACCACACGCTGAAAACGCTGCTTTCCGCAGTGAATGGCGCCAGATCAAGCAAGACAACAAACGTGATTTGGCGGCCGTGGTCAAGAAAGAATGCGGCGTCGACTTCCCGCTCGACGCGATGTTCGACGTGCAAGTCAAACGCATCCATGAATACAAACGGCAGCTAATGAACGCACTGCATGTGGTGCATCTGTACGACCGCATCAAACGCGGCGATGCCAAAGGCATGACCAAACGCGCGGTGTTGTTCGGCGGTAAAGCGGCTCCTGGATACGCCATGGCTAAGACGATTATTCGTTTCATCACTTCGATTGCCGATGTCATCAACAACGATCCTGACGTTGGTGATCTGCTACGTGTTGCCTTCATTCCCGATTACCGTGTGTCATTGATGGAAAAGATCTGTCCGGCAGCAGATCTGTCAGAACAAATTTCCACCGCCGGCAAAGAAGCCAGCGGCACCGGCAACATGAAGTTCATGATGAACGGCGCATTGACCATCGGCACGCTCGACGGTGCCAACATCGAAATCCGCGAAGAAGTCGGTGACGAACACTTCTTGTTGTTCGGTAACACCACCGAGCAAATCGCCGCCATGCGCAAAGGCTACAACCCACAAACGGTCATCGACGGCAACAATGACCTCAAGCGCGTAATGCATTTGATTAAGAGCGGTCACTTTAACCACGTCGAGAAAGGATTGTTCGACGACATCATTGGCACTTTGACGGGTTGGGGCGATTACTGGATGGTGTGCGCCGACTTCGCCGACTACGTTCAGGCGCAGAACCGTGCGCAAGCGTGGTACAACGACCAAGAACGTTGGACCAAGTCCAGCATCATCAACACCGCAACCAGCGGAAAATTCAGCACCGATCGCACGATGCGTGAATATAATCGCGAAATCTGGACGCTGCCGACGGTACCGGCGTTGCCGTTGTAGCGGTTTTTAAGGGATTCGGACGGCTAATGCGTTGAAAAACGGAGACAAAAGAAATGCGTATGTCCTTTATGTTGTCCCTACCATCGATTTATCTTTTTCAGGAAGAAGTCATGATGCTGTTATCTCCTCGTATACATTGCCCTGTAATAAGTATGGCAGTAATAACGTTAATATCGTTCTTAGCTGCGCCATTCGCCGAATGCGCGGACATCAAAGATACATCTTTGGTTATTGAGAATAGAGTTGTCAAAGACGCTCAGGGCAAGTTGGTTGGATACGAGGGACATTTCTACAAAGCTTTTAACGGAAATTTTAGCAGTAATTACATATCTGTTGGACAAATGCGTTTGATCAAAGTGGCAGGGAAGGAGGTTTTTTCTCCTGTTGGTGTTTGGTTTTCATACGACTCTGAATTTAATCCTAAAGGAGACAAAGAGTGGAAAGAGGCCCGTTTTTTTTCTTTGGAAGATGGTCAAGAAGTGTCGCCTAGGTTAATTCGTGCTCCGTTCAAGCCGGTCATCGGCGTTATTGAACTTAATTTATTTGGCGTTGAGACGGGAGCCATGTCATTTATTGATCAAGCCGGAAACCTCATCTATAAAAGGCCCACAGGAAATGTGGATGCCCAATCCGTGACTTCATTTATAGCAGAGATGTCCACGGTTGAGCGTCGAGTTGTTGGAGAATTGGCGGACGAAGCTTACAAGAAGAGAAACGGCGTGATTGAATGGCATCCCGATTACGCGACCGCAGGATTCACCAAGAATGTTCTTGTGTCTCGATTCGGCGCGTTTGCTGGACCAAACAAGCTCGAAAACTGTAAATACTACAAACAGTCAATATTGAACGGGAGAGGCACTTATATTTTTGCTACGTCAACGGACTCCATCGTCATTTGGGGTAGCACTGAGCAGGGTGACGTTAAATAAGGCGATCCAATTGTAGTGCCCGGTTCCAAAGGTACGGTTCCGAAGGTACCAAAGGTACGGTTGTTCCGAAGGTAAGGTAAAGGACAGGCATCTAGTTAACCTCTCCCTCTCACCATGTCATTCTACACAAGTTTCCCGCTCTGTTTTAAGTTGGATAAGAGTTGACGAATATGTAGATATGCTCGAATTTCTCCGAGTCCTATCCAGAGT
>JAYVSL010000242.1:0-3612 GCA_043775355.1 Planctomycetota bacterium | reverse complement strand
GATGCGGCAATTCTCGCGGAAGTTCGTGCGATCGACCAACAGCTTGAGTCCGCGCCAAGCGGATTCGATCTGTTGAAAAGATTTGTTGTGGAGGATTTGATCGAGCTGAGCGCTCAACTTCTGGTCGATCTCGGCGATCATCAGATCGATCGAGCTCTTATCCGCTTTTTCTTTAGCGTGCGTTGGCTTGAGCATCTCGGAGATGAAAGCCGAGATACCTTTCTTAGCGACATCATAGCCTTCGTCGCTCGGCGCCATCTTGGTGGCCTGCATGATATCACCGAGGAGAGATCCTTCAGTGGTGCCGCCTTGAGCGGCGGCTGCCTGTTTTTCAGCTTCTGACATGGTTTTGTTCCGTATGTTTGTGTGTATTAGATGGTGAGATAAAAGGCTTAGACGCCTTTGAGCTCGGCTTCGATTTTCGCGCGCTGGCCAGCGTCGCCGAGGATACCTTGGATTTTCTTACGGAAATCCGGGAAATTCCCCATCGGACCTTTCAGCGACGACAGCGCCGCACGCAGTTGCAGCAACTGTGCCAGCTCTGGTACTTGAGCCGCGACGGCTTCTGGACCGAAAGCTTTGAGCGAATCGAACGACAATTTCACTGGCAGTTCGCCACCTTTATCATCGAGCTTGTTCGGCACGCTGACATTGATGGTGATGGCTTGGCCTTTGAGGACCTGATTGAAATTATCGGCATTGATGTCGATGGCCTTACGCTCTTCGACTGGAGTCGCATCTTTGCGACCGGTGAAATCACCGACCACCAGGGTCTTGAGCGGCAGCTCTTTTTCCTGTTGGGCATCGCCGGTAGCGGCTTTGTAGGTGATGTTAATGCGCTCTTGTGGAGCAACTGAGCCGTCGTCAGACATGATAAGTCTCCTGAATGGGAGGGTGAGTGGATAGAAGAGAATGAAGCGAAGAAGGAAAAAGACGGAGCGGAGAAAGAGCGAGTAAATACGTTAGCTGTTCAATGCTAAAGAATTTTGGGTCAATAATCTCCACGCGGACGTGGAGATGCGGGAGTGAGTGCCGACGTCGGAGCCAAGCTCGACTGCGATGTTGGCGATATCGTTGATCCTGCCGCTGGCAGTGCGGCGTAACCTTCAGGCAATTGTTGGAGAACTAAATCCCACATCGATCCACTGCGCTGCAATTCCGCATACAATTGAGGCAGCGCCATCGGCCCCCAGGCAGCTGCGCGACGCAGTAAATACGGGACTGGGCTGTGTGGTTCGTTGGCGATGAGTTGCTCAGCAAGTGCAAGTATTTGACGATAGATCGCTTGACGATCGACCACTCCACCAGCCGATGATGGAGTGAAAGAAGCTACCGAACCTGAAGGAGCAACGGGGCGAGCCACCTCCGATGACGTCGTTTCAACCGCCGCTTTGCTGACTGCTGCTGGCATGGCTTTCAGTTTCTCTTTGAGGATTTTCGTCAGCGCCCACCACGTCGGAGGGTCGCCTTCCCAGCGCGTTTCACCAAATGCGACGAGTTCATCAAGCAGCGTGATCGCAGCGGTCAACGCATCCTGATCGCTGGCTTGCGCGTCGGTGGTTTCTGCCAATGGCTTCACCCGATCCAACAACCAGTCGACGGCGGTTTTGCGCGCACGTAGACGTTCTGGGTGCAGTGCGTCCCAATGCGTGCTGACCAAGGCTTTGATAACGTTGAGCCCTTCAGCAAGGCCACTCCAACCACGGGTTTCGCGTAGAGCCGCACACAGATACGCCGCACACAACAGATCTTTCGATTTCTTCGCCAACAGCGTGCTGGCGCAATCGCTCACCAACGTCCAGTCAGCGGTGCCACCTTCCAGGGCAATCAGCTTGTCGATCTCCGCCTGCATCTGCTCGAACTCGGGTTCGTAGCGCGCTGGTTTGCCAGTTGCGCTGTCACCAGGGATCGCAGCTGAACCGAGTGCCTGCAAAGTCTGATCAAAGTTCATAGTCATGGCTCCTGATGCCGAACTGCGATGGTCGCGGGAAAAGAGAGGTTATCGAATATGCGTCGGGAGAACAAAGCCACCGCTGGACCGTCATCGACCACCAACTGGATCAACCAACTTTTCGGCACCACAGGTCCGGTGGTCGACGAAGCAGCGGGCGCGTCGGTCTTTTTTGCCGTATTCGCCGCTACGACCGGTGGCATTTCCGCTTCGACAAGATTCCAAGACAGCACGATCCGGCCACTTGCATCCAGCGACGGTGTCGACCCAGCGACCCAGCGGAGTAAGCCCCACGGACGAGGCTCAGAGGCAGCTTCAATCCATTTACCATCAGCCACCTGGATAGCGACCCGGCAGGCCACGGGTTCAGCCAATGAACGTACAAAGGTACGCCGTGCTTGCGGACTTTCATGCAGATCGAGTGCGTCTTTACCAATCGCCACCAAAGCCTGAAACACGCCAGTGCGTTGACGCACTTCCGCAGTAAAGGCTAACTGCGGAACATCGTTTTGCGCCGCCGTCGGATCTGAAAACAGCGCGTCGCGAACCGCTTTACTCGCAATCAGCGTTTTACGGTATTGGTCATTCAGGCGAATGATGGGCTTACCGGCAATCGCAATATCAGCAGCCACGTTCAGTATGCGTTCGGTCTCCCACAACGCGCCGGATTTCGGACCGAATAAAGTCGCGACGGCTTTTACTTCAACGTCATCTGCCGACAGCGCGAAAGGGAAACGCCCAGCCACATCATGGGTAAAGCGGGCACGCACTTGTTCTTCCCAAAACCGTTCCGCGTCATTTGCCAACAAAGTGCAAAGATGTGTCTGTGCATCATCCCGCAACTGTGCGAACAAGCGCGCAGCAGCGGCACGAAAAACCTCGTCAGGAATATCGCCTAAAGCCGCAGCGATATCGCGCTCGGTAGAGGCGAACACTTCGGCCAAGTGCTTGAGTCCGGCGCTGCGTGCAATGCGCGGCCCTGGTTCCGCATCTATCGCTGGCGTATATGCCGCCGCTAATCCCGCCAATGCTTTGCCACAGCGTTCAATCCAATCTTCATTGATCTGAGCGGCACCTTGCAGGCTGACGAGTTTCTGACCACGCCACGCAGCGCGCAGCGTGCGTAATAACGATGACTGCGGCGACGACAAATTCACCAAGCGGGTTCCCGCCGCCTGCGCATCGTTGGCTGGTGGAACCGACGTGGCGCTTAATAATTCACGCCAGCGTGCAGGAAATTCAGCGAGTGGTGCTTTTTGCAAGCGCGCAGCAAGGTCGGCCGGGTTGACGGCGATAAGTAATCCCGTCGCGGTGGCCGGAGCTTCAAGCATCAAATCGCGTTCAAATGACAGGCGTGCGGCCTGAACCATACTGCGGAAATGCGCGGTGAACGCTGGACGCGTTTCATCCTCAGGAAAAGCTGCCAAAGCCGCGTCTACCGCCAGCGCATAGGCCGAAAAACCAGCAACGGCTTTGTCTAGTTCCACTCCATTAGCGAAGCGCGAACCCACCGGACAAGCGGCCACGTAATTCGATAACGCGACATGCAAATTGTTCACTGCTACTAATGCACGATCCAACCATTCGATTTTCTTCGCCTCGGTTTTCTCCACTTCCGCATCCGAAACCGTGGTCGCGGCAATGATAAGATCACCAGGCGC
>JAYVSL010000241.1:0-5186 GCA_043775355.1 Planctomycetota bacterium | reverse complement strand
AACGATTCCGCAGAGCCATTCTCTTTCATCTCGGCGGACTTGATCTCATGCCAGCTGGAGTCACCTATCCGACCCACACGAAAGTCTGAAGCGCCAATTAATCATAACCCCACAATTCGCAAACAAGACGTTAGCTTTAGATCATTATGCAAAGCACGCACATGGTATAGTGATTAAACGAAACAAAAACGGCAAGATTACAAGTACGGTAGCAAAAAAGGGAGGGGCCGATATGCCAGAAGTCAGGAACTTCGATGACTACGTGACAAAAGCTAAGCAGATGTGGACAAGGAATACATCATCTACACTTGTAGAAGCACGTGAAGGTAGTGACTTCATCCGATTTGATCATGAAACAGGTGTGTTTAGTGTTATGTCCGAAAACGGAAACATAAGATCCATGTACCGCTTAGACGAAGGGTTTGGGGGTTTCTTGGAAAAAATCGAGTAACAGGAAAGAGTACACATGAATCAAATCGATAATTACCTAAAAAAAATTAACGCACCTAGTGATTCATGGTGCGTGCTATTGGATAGTTGGATATCGTTGGTGGAAGACTGCGAGAATGGGTACGGATCGAACGAATACGAGTTTGATTTTGACGCCAACGAGCGTGGTTACCTCGAAAAGCTTTTAAACGAATCTGCCTTACCTGATGAGATGCTAAAGCCCCTACGGGATTCAGTAGACCGAATTGATCAACGATTAAAGTGTCTATTTCAGGAAAACGTGAAAAGAAACAATAAAAGCCCATACTGGTGGAAACATGGTGTTTTAAAGCGAGCGGGATGGGAATATGTAGATTCTTTAAAGGCAAAAGGAATTAGTGTTGAACTCATAGAATAACGCTTACACAAAATGAACGTCAAAATTAAAGGACAGCGTGTGGTGCGACGACCCTATAAATCAATCCCCGCGTGTGGTGCGACGACCCTATAAAAGGAAGGCAAAAGGACAGGCATTGGCATTTTTTATTTAATTGGACAGGCATTTAATTAACCTCTCCCTCACTTCGTAACTGAAAAAACCGCCCCTTTCCCCAAGCCGTCACGGCTTGGGGTTTTCCTTGCTTCGTTCAATTTAAGCTATCATAAAGGAAATCTTAGGAGGTCGAGATACTTTTTCAGCGTGCCGTATTCCCGAATAATTCGCCTCGCTCCCAACCCCGCCTTTCCAGTCATCAACCTCCTCCGCGCTTCCAATCATGCGGTCGCCTCACAGCCTCACACGAAACCAACCGGCACAAGCCCGCCCTTTCGGCAGCGTGCTATGCAACAGCGGTGTCCGGCACAGCCGCAGATCGACCGCAGATCGACCGCAGACGAGACGGCAGATCCGACGACAGATCGACCTCAAAGCGAACAGGCGTGGCGAAATTCGGAAAGTATATTATCGCGGTAATAGCCGCTCGGTTCTGGCGACAGAGTCAATTGGCTCTCAGCATGGATCGGCATGGATCCGTGGTCTTTGCTGGAGATCCTGAGTGACGATATCACGATCAAACCGATACGTATATCATGCGGGTACCGCGTTACAGCGCTCCGCTAAGCACGCAGAACGCGCACTTGAAGATTTCCCTAAGGCTACATAGTTGCCGACCTAATGTTTTTGGGCGGTTAGCTCAGTGGCTAGAGCATTCGCTTCACACGCGAGGGGTCGCAGGTTCAAATCCTGTACTGCCCACCAGGACATAGGCCTAGGTCTTACAAGGACCTAGGCTTTATTTTTGATACCCACAACGTGTCTTGGAGACTGGTTCAAATCCTGTACTGCCCACCAGACCTGCAACCCCAAGTGTTTAAAGCACTTGGGGTTGTTTTTTGGGGCCCATCGGAAGCCTTCCATTAGGTGTTCTTGACTGGTTCAAATCCTGTATTGCCCACCACAACTTAGGCCCAGGTCTGACAAAGGCCTGGGCCAAACTTTTACACGCTACTCTGTGACACTAAGGTACGAAATCTCCGGACAGCAGAAAAATTTCGTGCCTTAGTGTCACGGGGATGTGGGGGCGAAAGCCCCCGCAGAAACAAGCGGACAGCCCGGTCGAGACGATCATGAACCTTTGGTTCCGGCTCGGCCGGGCTGTGTTTTCTTTACGGTCGTAAGGATTGAACTACTGGCCATGTCGTGTTCTGTCTGCCACCAAGGATCTTTAGCAAATCGGCATTGCGTATAATGGTCATCGTCGCTACTCACCTTTAAACTATTTCATCTTAGGCATTTCATCATGAAACCATGGATCTTAATGGAGAGCGCTGCGATTCCTGGCGGCGGTCAGTTGCAGTTATTTCAACACGTGCGTGATTTCGCCATTCGGGTTGGACGCGATGAGTTGATGAATAGTCATCGGCATGGTTCTGAAGAAGCGATGGCGCGTTTGGTGATGGAGCGTCTTGAGCCGAATGCCTCGCGTCATGTATTGATAGGCGGTTTGGGCATGGGTTTCACCACGGCGGCGGCACTGCGAGAGCTGCAAGCTGATGAACTTCTGACCGTGGCAGAGTTAGTGCCAGCAGTCGTCACCTGGAATCGTGGACCGCTGGCGCATTTAGCCGGTGATCCTTTGAGTGATCCGCGTGTCACGATTCATCAGGGGGATGTCGCGGAGTTATTGCGTCAGCAGGTGATGGCGTACGACGCGATCTTGTTAGATGTCGACAATGGTCCGCATGAGATGACGACGAGTAGCAATCACTGGCTCTATGGTGATCGCGGACTTGCCAGTGCATACCGCGCGCTGAAAGACGGTGGCATCTTGTCGGTGTGGTCGGCAGGACCGGACGAATCGTTCAGTCGCCGTCTGCGTCAGGCTGGTTTTCTAGTCGACGTCGTTCGCGTCCATGCGCATGGGAATCGCGGAACGCGTCATGTCATTTGGCTCGCAACGCGTAAAGCGAAACGCGTCGTTAATAAACGCTCTGAAACGAAGGGCGCCAGCGGACACCAAGCTCAGCCGATTTTGCCCAAATCAAAAACGCAGGAAAAACGGCGCCGCCAGTAAAACTGCGGCAACGATCAGCGAGACCACCAGATTATCGACGAAATAGGGATACACGCAGAGGGCAATGCCCGCGATCAGCGGAACGATTTGCTGTTGGCGCTTTCCGTAAACAAAATATCCCACGCCAAATGCGCCGGTAAATACGCCGATGATGAGTGCGGTCGAGGTATCCATAAGTAACTGCTACCTTAGCGCTGGCCGCCACGGTACCTATCGTTCAGTGCCGCTCGCCACAGGAAGTGACTCTGTCGCTTTTGGCAGCATTTCGAGATGAGCGTGAGAAACTGCTGCTTGCTGAATCTGAAAAACGATGAGTCGCTCAACACCGTATCGATAAAATCGTGCCTGCTTGTCGCGTGGCGCAGCTCTTTGTCGCTGCACCTGTACCTGGGATCATCAATGTCAGGCCGATTTACGACGACGGAATATGCTTCAAAAGTACGGCGATTTTCATTATTCTGAATCATGAATCTCGGACTGGATAAAAGGTGCGACGTTATGCGACACTCACTTTGGCACATGAGTCGCTCACAGTTTTTCGTATGATCGAAAGCGGTAGCGATTGCTACCGCGGTCAACACTACGGCTGCCGCCGTGTCCCTCCGATTCATCTCCTCCTGGAGCAACCCATGTCGATCGTCATCCATTCCTTGCGACCCTTGCGTCATGTGATTACCGGTCTTGCCGTGATCTGCGGCACGTTCATGGCCAGCGCTATCAGCGCTTCCGAACAGGCGCCAGCACCGGCTGGCCCGTTCATCGATTACCAGCTTGCTAGCCCGAAGCCGATGTTAGCTAAAATCAAAGAGAATAAGATCGAGAAACCGTCGCTGACATTTGGCATGATCAAGCTGACCGATTGCTGCCCGCTGGTTGTAGCACGTGAATTGGGCTTCTTTGCTGAAGAAGGTCTCAGTGTCAAAATCGAAGTGCAGGCGAATTGGAAAGTCGTGCAAGAGCGCGTGGTAAGCATGGAACTGGATGGCTCGCACATGCTTTACAACCATCCGATTGGCGCGCGCATTGGCTATCTTGGTCAAGCCAATGTCATCACCCCATTTAATATTTCGATCAATGGCAAAGGCATCACGGTGTCGATGGCATTATGGAAGGCGATGCAGGAAAAAGATCCGAGCCTAAAAGAAGCTGGCTATGCGCTTCCGGTGAAAGCTGACACGCTCAAAGCGATTGCCAAAGAACGCTCTGGCGCCGGAAATCCGCTACGTTTTGGCATGACGTATCCGAGTGGTAGCCACAACACCGCTTTGCGTTATTGGCTCGCTGCGGGCGGCGTTCATCCAGGTTATTACGATGGATTTAACGATCCAGTTGGGAAAAGAGACGCGGACATCCTGCTCTCCGTGGTGCCGCCGCCACAAATGGTAGCGAATATGTCGGCCAACACCGTTGACGCTTTCTGCGTGGGCGAGCCATGGAACCAACAGGCTGTGAAGGATGGTATTGGCGTCGCTGCACTTGGCGACCAATACGTCTTCAATGGCGGCCCGGATAAGATTTTTGGTGTCGCTGAAGAATGGGCAGAGAAATATCCCACCACTTTGGTGGCGGTGGTGAAAGCGCTTATTCGCGCTAACCAATGGATCGATGAAAGTCCGGAACATCGCAAACTGACGGTCGAAATGCTCGCTCATAAAGCCTATATCGGCGCCAATGTTGACGTTTTGGCTGAAAGCATGATGGGCACTTATCAATATCAAAAAGGTGATCGTCGTGAGGCCAAAGATTTCAATATTTTCTATCGCCGCTTTGCTTCATTCCCCTTTAAGAGTCACACCGTCTGGGGTCTGACCCAGGCACGTCGCTGGGGCATGATCCCCAGTAACAAATCTGACACTTGGTACATGGACGTCGCCGACAAAGTCAGTCGCACTGATATTTATCGCAAAGCCTTCGCTCTACTGTTGAAAGAAGGTAAGGTGAAGGCCGAAGATCTTCCTGCTGATGATTACCAGAGCTATCCTGCCGAAGCATTCATCGATAAAATTGCTTTCGATCCGAAAAAGCCAAACGACTACCTCAAACAGTTTGCTATTGGTTTGAAGTAGAACTGACGTGGGCACGTGTCCAGGGCGTTCGCATCACTTTTCCCTGTAAATTCCACAAATGTCGCCCAGGATGTTTTCCAAGTATTTCACCGACCACCCGGCTTTCTTTCGTCTGATA
>JAYVSL010000240.1:0-28509 GCA_043775355.1 Planctomycetota bacterium | reverse complement strand
GCTTTGCGATAACCTTCTGGATGCGGCATACCAAAATTACAGCGCCGACGTTCATGCACGTCTTTGCCCTTTTGTTGGCCAATGACCATACAGCGATGGCCACCGATAGTCCCAAGACCGCAAAGAATCGCTTGGTCATCACCAAAGGCACGGTCGCCAGCCAGCGGCACAAAATCCTCGACCATATGATCGATGTAGTCGGTCGTCTGAGGACGCTGTGGATGACGAGACAATTGCACGCGCTGCCACGGCGTCAGCGTTGCGAATAAACGACGGGTTTCTTGGCCGAGTTTGTCGCGCAGCGATTGGACCTCGCGACTAACGTCCAACTGACCGTTAGCGCTGCGGCTTTCCAATTCCGTGATGGTGGTTTCAAGTTCTAATAATGGTGCAAGGAAATCGAAGGGATTGCTCACAAGGTCTCCGGCGTTTGCTCGGGCGACAGCCTAAGTACCCGACGGCGGAAGGAAATGGCATGGCCGACGGCGCTTTACCAGGTTGGCGCCCAGCACCAACGAGCTAAGGTTCGACCATGGCCGAACATCTCGAAATCGAACTCAAATGGGCTTTGGACAAGGCTGGTTATACGGCTTTGGCGCCCGCGCTGGAAAGCCTGCTTGGTCGACCTCATCATCTTCGTCAAGACAATCGTTTTTTTGATACCAAAGACTTTCGCCTGCGAAAAGCCGCGCTGAACTTGCGGCTACGACGTGAAAACGAGCGCTTATTGATGACCTGTAAAGGCCGCGGCGGAATTGGCGCAGCCGGGGAACATCGCCACACCGAATGGGAGGAGTGGATAGATCCCGCGCTCTGGCAAAATATTGAAGCAGGGACGCTCTCTGCCGCCCAATTGCCGCTTCCTGAGCCCATCATGCACGCCCTCGGTGATGGTCGCATCTTGCCACTTGGCGGCTTTGCCAATCAACGGCTCGAATTTCATCAACGTGAAACTCCGACCGCACTGCTTTGCCTGGATCGTACGGAATACATCGGTGCGCGAATTGATTACGAATTAGAAATTGAGACGACCGATCCGCACGCGAATGCCATTCGTTGGGGTGACCAGCTCAAGCAGTGGAGCATTCCATTTTCACCGCAACCACTCACTAAATTTGCCCGCTTTATTAAGCTGGCGGAAATCTAATCTAGCTCGTGACTTAGCGTCCAGGCAATGGCGGCAAATGATAGCCCGTCAGATTTCCATCACGATCACCAATAATCAGACGTCCGTCGGATATGATCGGCGGGCACCATAATGGAACTGGATGAATAAGGTGACGCTGCAAGGTGCCGTCGGCACGTGACAGCACATAGACGTTGCCTTGCTCATCACCAATCAGAGCGCGATCAGCCGTAAGCGTCAGCCACTTTGGTTGACCCGCATTTGCGGGCATCTTCGCGCTCCAATTACGCTTGAAGCTCGTTCCTGTCCAAGTCAGCAATCCAAGCGACTTATCCTGCGCTGCGGTGAGAAAAGCCGCACCATCTTGCGCTATTGAGCGCGCACGACTTTCATTGAGGACCTTATCGTCTACCGCGCTGATTTTATTTTCACCAGTGGCAGGAATGCGCGTTGCTACTGCGCCCTCCGTAGTGGGAATAACCCAAATTTGACTATTGGGAATCTGAAGTGGCGCACCACTACGCACGCCAGCAAATGAATAATGAGCGATCGGATGCCCATCGGTTTCATCGAGCGCCATAACTTGGCGATCATCCATTACCAAAACGCGATCGTCTTGGAACCACATGACTGGGCGTTGGAACCCACTCAGTTCATTACGACTCCACAAGTCATTTTCATTGGTACGCGCACTGAGAGACATTTTCTGGGCAACGGCAGTCACGACGTATGTCGCCCGTTTTGCTTGATAGGTCAGATCCTTATCTGCGAACGCTAAAACTGGCGTGGTGCTGCGATGGAGTAGTGCTCCAAGGTTAATGGAATCCGCACCAATTAACAATTCCAAAGCTAGTCCATCGGTGGTGCCAATGACATAGCCGCCGCCGCGTGAATTCAGGCAGTCAGTCCAAAATGCACCCTCGCTGCCCACCGGAATCACTGATTGTGAGCGTATAATTGGAGAGCGTAATTCTCCGGTGGCTAGCCGGACTAATGCTTGATATTGAGGCGTGCCGACCAGCGCAAAGGGAGAATTGGCCAAAGCATGTAAACGCAACCAGGCTGGCTTCTGCCCAACTTGCGCATGCCACGCTTCGCCTGGGTGCAGCCGAAGTTCATATTTGATTTCTGCCAAATTCGGATCAGCCGGTATTTCTTTGGTTACCTTGCGATATCCCGGCGCGGTAATCACTAACGTGACAGCGCGTTGCGGAAAGCGACAAAAAGACATTTCGCCAGGTGCGAGCGTCGATTCACCATTTAAAAAATCACGCTCTTCGCCGGCGATAACTTGCGTCATTGTAACAACACGCACATCGGCAGGTGGAAGACCATTGTCGCCATCAACCACCAGCAACCGTCCAGGCAACGCCGCTGGAGCCAGATTCCCCGCACGCGGATAACGAAGACGAAACTCAGCGGCTAAGACGTTTACCTGGCCCTGATTACCAGCGGTCCATTGTTTGCGGATCTCTGCCAAATCGCTGTTCATTCCCGCTAATTGGCGTTGCGCTTCTTCCAACACCGGACGAGCACGCTCTTTTGCTTCGCCTGTTTTCATCGCTTTCTTCGCTTCGCTCGCCACCGCATCCCACGGCACCTTGGGGTCATCGCGAAGTGATTCTAAGCGTTTTACCTCTTGGTCAACTTTACTCATTGTCGGCGTGTCTACCGCCTTAGGTGGAGGCGCCAGTTGAATCTTCAAACGAACAATTTCAGCATTTGCGCGCACGGCGGCGTCAATCGGATACTCTTGATGAAACACCGTTACATACAACGGTAACGGTTGACCGTATGTCGAAATGAAATTTTCTAGCGCGGTCAATTGCGCCGGTGGCGAGACCATCGCATGAAGCGGTTCCAATTCTCGTTCGGCGATCAAATTGTGTCCAACCGGTACGCCATAGAATGCCCCGGCCAAGCCTCCGCCCACCAGTAATCCGATCAGCAGAAGCCAAGTGAGGATTTTCCCATACCCACGACCACGGCGCGCTTTTTGCGCGAGATGTAATAATTCATGCGCCTCTACCGAATTCGACGTCAGTGTTGCCGCTCGCGCCCAGGCGTCAGCCGCCAGAGCCATCTGACGATTGGCTGCAAGACGATCGCCCTCCGCACGCAAGGTTTGTGATTCGTCCTGCATATTCCGATGGCGCGCTTCCGTCAGTTTATGGCGCAGATCCTTGAAGCCCGGCTGACTGACGCTGCCAGTCTGCGGCACCTGTCGCGGTGCGGGCATTGGACTTAATTGCGAGGTGGTTTTACGCGTTTTCGGTTCATCAATCGGTTTCAGCCAATCTGGAACGGCTGTTGAGCCAATGGGCGCCGGAGTGGTTACCGATTTTGCTATCGGCGCTGATCCATCTGTCCGGTCTTCAGGAACTGGCGAACGACGGATACCCGTGCTGGTCATCAGCGCGTGTTCTTTGGCTTCCCGCTCACTCATCGCCCGGAATGGACCATGCGTCTTACGCAATACCGTCGATGTGCCGGCGAGTTTAACCTCCAAATCTTCGATAATCTGCACCAGCTCTCGCAATGTTGCAAAACGATCCGCAGGACGTTTGGCAATCATGCGCATAACCAAACGTTCAACCCGTGTATCAAGGTTCGGATTGTAAATGCGTGGGCTGGGCACGGGATCATTCTTATGCTTCAGCATGATCGCGAACGGCGTGTCCGCATCGTAGGGCAATTGACCAGTCAACGCGAGAAATGCCGTACATCCAAGATTATAAATATCACTACGGAAATCGACGTCATCACCGTCGCATTGTTCCGGACTCATGAATGCTGGCGTACCAACACGTACCCCAATACTGGTAACGTCTTTTTCTGCGCCATTCCCCTTCGCCAATCCAAAATCGCTGACCTTGCAGATTCCTTCCTTGGTAATCATTAAATTATCAGGCTTGATATCGCGGTGAATAACGCCTTTTTCAGCGGCCTGTTCTAAGCCCATCGACGCCTGGCGAAGAATGTCGAGCACTTCAATTTGACCGAGCGTGTAACTTTCGTGCAACATATCGCCAAGGTCTCGGCCCTCGACGAATTCAATGATCATAAAATAAATACCGAGCTGCTGATCCTCTCCGTAATCATAGATATGCAAAATGTTCGGGTGATTAATTTTCGCGAGGCTTTTTCCTTCGCGTTCGAAGCGCGTAATAAAATTACGATTTCTCGCCAACTCTGGCGGCAAAACCTTAATCGCGACACTCCGTTCCAAGCTTAGTTGACGTGCATGGTAAACCGTGCCCATGCCGCCTTCACCCACTTTACGATCGATGAGGCAACCACGTAAAACACGACCCAGCAGCACGTCACCACCAACAGGTTTTGCTCCACCGCTGACCACGTGCCCTTTCGCCAAATTGAACGAGGTTTGGCATTGCGGGCATACTTGTGGCACATCGTCTGGACGGTTCGATGGAAAACCGTGACCACATACCGGGCACGCAATCTGACGACTTGGAACCACGCGACCATGCCCCGAAGCACCTACCGATGGCGCTATGGGTAACTCGGGCGACTGACCTTGCCGCTCGGCCTGGGCTTCCCGTGCCATGCGCTCAAATAAATCAGGATCGAATCGATCGGTTCCCGCTGCGACTGGAATTGCCGCCGGGACCGTGGACGGATCAACGTCGCTTTCCCGCGCTTGACGATTGGTCAACGCCGCCGTGCGACGTTTCATTTCGCCAGACTCGTTTGGCGAATATTCATCACTCTCGGTCACTGCAAAGCTACCAATGGAAGAAATTGGAGTCGCCGGCTTCGCCGGAGCCGGTGGTAAAGTATCGGCAACCGGAACCTCATTCGCTTCCTCGGAATCTACCGACTCGGCTGACACCATCTGGGTTGGCGATGGCAACCAACGATGCTGGCAGCGAAGACAGCTGAGCCAACCTGAACCGACCGCTCCGGCAAATGGTTCACGACAACGAGGACAAACCAACACACTCATAGTCAGTGTCCGCTCTCATTCGCACTTGGAGGCGTCGAATTCGCTTTCGTTCCCACACCAAGTCCGTTAGGGGCGAAGATAAACAACGCTGCCGCGATCAGAAGCGTTAAAAGAACGACGATCAGCATGATTCGTCGCTGATGACGTTGACGTAAGCGCGCACGCAATGCCGTAATATCGTCG
The DNA here is from genome assembly GCA_043775355.1 of Planctomycetota bacterium. Classification (GTDB taxonomy): domain Bacteria; phylum Planctomycetota; class UBA11346; order UBA11346; family UBA11346; genus BOG-1363. The sequence continues at coordinate 23,233 of JAYVSL010000240.1, read as the reverse complement.
ATCAGTTTGGTCTCAGCACCCGTAGAAGACGCACCCGCGTCCCTGACATTTGCTAATCCACGTTTCAAAACTTCGATCCCACCCTTGAGATCTCCACGATTGAGCATCCCTTGCGAGCGCGATTGAATTTGCTCGAGCTGATCTTGATTTCCCAATGTACGGGCCTCGCGCTCTTTTGAACGCAAAATTGCGCGCGCCCGTCGATCCTGTTCTTTGTCCGCAAGACGCGCATATAACGCGGCAGCGTCCTTGAATTGTCCCGTATTCATTAACCGTTGCGCTTCTGATTCTTGATCACGCATCGATTCCGGATCACTGTTTAAATCTCTCAAACTGTTGCCACAACGAGAACAAATCATCGCCTCAGCACGATTGAGCATGCCACATTTTACACACGTGCTGGCTTCACTAACCGCTGGACGGTGCGTCGCTAAACGCCGTTCGGTGATCGTACGCCCCTGGCGTTCACTGCCTGGTCGAGTCGATTGATCCGCTTCTGCGGGAGCCACCGGCGCATTAAATTCGCCGCTGGCACGAGTACGGCGATTGGAATCGACACCCAACGTGCGCGATCCAGTGGGCTCACTGGGACCAGGTAATGGAACGGTGCCGACCTGACTTGCTCCAGGACTTGATGCTATCATCGTCGGCAAATGCGCAGTAACTCCACCGCGTGAATTGGTCATTTCTGCGGCCATGCGTACAGAATCGTTCATTCCACCTGCGGCACGCGATGACGGTGAGCGATTCCCAAGTTCGAGCCATGCCTGGCGACATTCTTCGGCGTCTTTGAAACGATCCTGTGGATTCTTGGCCAGCATGCGCATGACCAGATCCGACACTTCTTTGGATAAAACCGGATTGAGTTGACGTGGCGGCGGTGGAGTAAATTCCCGCTGCTTGGTCATGATTTCAAAAGACGACTGCCCGGTAAACGGCTTTTCTCCCGTCAATGCTAGGTAAGCCGTAACGCCAAGGGCATACACATCAGAGCGGCCATCCAGCTTGCGCCCCATGCATTGTTCGGGGCTCATATAAGCTGGCGTACCCATGGCCAAACCCACTGCCGTCAGATCGGTTGCGTCGTTACGGGTGACGTCCTTGGCCAAACCAAAATCAGCAATTTTCGCAATTCCATCAAGGGTGATCAGAATATTGTCTGGTTTAATGTCACGATGCACGATGCCACTGGTGCCCACATAGGCGAGTCCAGCAAGACATTGCACAATCAATGGCGACAGACTTTCGACTGACATCATCACGCGATCTGAGATCTGCTTCGACAGGCTGAATCCTTCGATGAATTCCGTCACCATGTAATAGATGCCATCGGTCTGACCAAAATCGTACACCGCCATGATGTTGGGGTGATTGATGCGGGCGATCGACTTGGCTTCACGCTCAAAACGTTTGATAAATTCGGCGTTATCGCACAGCGATTTATTTAAAATTTTTACCGCGACGACACGATCGAGACTGACTTGACGACCTTTATAAACCAGACCCATACCACCCTGACCGACCTTTTGAACCAATTGATAATTTCCAAACATCTTTCCCAAGTATGGGTCGGGGCCTTCAGCTGCTGGCTCATCGCTGTTCGAAACCACTTTGGCCGATGGCAAATCCACCACGACCGACAAATCACGATCTGCGCTCGCGTCGGACATGCGAAATTCTGGCGTAAGATTCGGTACGGCAGTCTTGCCCTCGCCATTACCCTCGGCCGTGACCTGAGGAAGGTCCGGCATCCCTGGAAGATCCGGTAAACTCGGAAGTTTATCAGATGGCTGGCTGTCTTTGTCGAGCACCATGCGTGAAGGGTCTTTCGGGCGGGAGTCTAGAACCGGCCCAAAGCCAAAACAAGCGTCCGAAAGACACTTACGCAGGTTTTGGTGCAGCTGTGCTGCGCACTTCTAATGGGCTAAGAGAGCCGCGTTTTCGCCGCTAATACGCACGTCGTGCTGGAAAAATCAGCCAACCAAGCCTGCAACGAATGATCAACCCATGGTTTGCAGATGATGCTCGGCCTCAAGCGCTGCCATACAACCCATGCCCGCCGCAGTGATTGCCTGACGATAACGATGATCGCGCACGTCCCCAGCCGCAAAAAGCCCAGGGATGTTGGTGTGGCATCCGTGTGCAACTTCGATGTAGCCGTTTTCGTCAAACGTCAGGCCACTGTCTTTGAGAAACGCGGTGTTTGGCGTGTGACCGATGGCCATGAAAACGCCCTTCACGTCCAGACGCTTCTGGGTGCCGTCGCGGGTATCAAGCAACGTTACGGCTTCCATTTTGTTTTTCGCATCGGTGAAGTAGCCGCCCAAGGTTTGATGCCAGACTAATTCAATCTTGGGATTTTTCATTGCCCGTTCGGCCATGATTTTCGACGCGCGCAATTCACCGCGTCGATGAACGAGATAAACTTTGCTGGCGAATTTGGTAAGGAAGTTGGCTTCCTCACAGGCGGTGTCGCCGCCGCCAATTACGGCAACCGGTACATTTTTATAGAATGCTCCATCGCATGTAGCGCAGGCGGTCAAACCATGTTTGCGATTGGGGCCATCGGTGAGGAATTCCTTATCTTGCGGTAAACCCAGGTAGCGGGCACTGGCTCCGGTGGCGATGATGACCGTTTTGAATTCGGCCTGCTCTTCCGTGCCTTGATACAGATCACTCCAATGCAGAACAAAAGTCGCGCCCTTCTTTTCGACCTTGGTTACCTCGCAGCCTTGCTTGACCTCAGTGCCAAAGCGCGTCGCCTGTTGTTCAAAGCGAACCATCAGTTCAGGTCCCATAATGCCGTCGGGAAAACCTGGGTAATTTTCCACTTCCGTGGTCGTCGTCAGTTGACCGCCAGCCTGTTTGCCAGTGAACAACAGCGGCGCAAGGTTAGCGCGTGCAGCGTAAATGGCGGCGGTGTAGCCAGCAGGACCGGAACCAATGATAGCGAGGTTGTTCATGTGCGATCTCGTAAGGGATGAGCGCGGAGCACACCGGTCCAACATCCCGGGTCAAGCACGCGGCCAACAAGTCGCCACCAATCACCGCGCGGCGTGAGCGCCCAATAATTTTTCACCGTGGTTCATGATCGCTTGACGCAGCGACGCCGTCGAAACGCCAAAATGCGATAAATGCGTGCAAAATGCCGCGTGTCCGCGCCCGCTGCGGTACTCAGGCTGCCGACTTGGCGCAGCCAGATAACGCTCCATCACTGTTACCGCATCAGCGACAAGGAAAACGCCGAGATAGAACACCAACTTGGAGGTCTGCCGCAATGACGCGCCCAAAACCTTGCGCTCAATACCATCAGCTCCAACCATAACCAAATCGCCGTGCCCCCGGCACGCTGGCGCGACTCCACAAAGCGACTCCACCGCCGGACGCAGCGCGGTGTTCACGCGATCCAAATAACAGGTGGTGCCCAGTTCACTGTTCCGCAAGCGAATGGCGACCACCACCATGCCAGGAGCCAACACTACCGCGCCACCGCCAGACACCCGTCGATGAATCGGCCGATGATCCACCTGTGCGTTTTCAATCAACAATTCGCGCGCGGGATCCTGATGCCGTCCAATCACCACACGCACATCTTGCGGTTCAAATACGCGCAGCCACGGCTGTGACAAATCGAGGATCGACTCGCCGAGCGGATCATCGACCCCACCCGGATTGGGCGAAATAACGTCAGGGCGAAGTTCGATGAATCCTTGTGTCATGTCTTATGTCCGATGTCCGAGGTCCGAGATCTTTTGATGTCAGACATCGGACGAGTGAGCAAAGCGAACGATCGGACCTCGGACATCAGAAAGACATTTATTGGTGCACGCACACACCCAGCGCATCTGCCGCCGCTTCCATCACGGCTTCTGACAGCGTTGGATGCGCATGGATGGTTTCCATGATTTCCTTGGCGGTGGATTCTAGACGCATAGCTAAGCTCAGTTCAGCGAGATTTTCCGTGGCGTCGTAACCGACCAGATGTGCGCCGATGAGTTGATCGAACTCGGCGTCGAAAATGAGTTTTACCATACCTTCGGGATGACCGATGGCTTTGGCCTTGCCAGAGGCGGCGTACGAAAAGCGGCCGATCTTGATTTTCTTACCTGCGGCAATGGCCTTTTTCTCGGTCAAACCGAGCGAGGCCACTTGTGGCTGACAATACGTACAGCCAGGAATCTGGGTGTAATCAACCGGTGCCGGATGGCCGACGATCTGACCAACGGCAGCTTCGCCTTCAAAGCTAGCCTTATGCGCCAACAGTTGTTTACCCGCGACGTCGCCAATGGCGTAGACGCCCGCGATGTTGGTGAGTTGATTCGCGTCGACGGCGATGAAGCCGCGTTCGTCGAGTTTCACTCCCACTTTATCAAGCGCGAGTGCTTCAGTGTTGGCCAAGAAACCAACCGCGACCAAGACTTTTTCTACTTCGATGATCTCGGCCTTGCCATCTTTTTCGAGGTGCACCGCAACGACACCGGGCTTTTGCTCCAACTTCACAACTTTCGTACCAGTGCGAATGACGATGCCTTTTTTGGTGAACTCACGTTCGACGACTTTCGCAATCTCGTGATCTTCAACCGGCAACACCTGATCGAGCACTTCGACCACGGTGACTTTGGTACCGAGCGTCGACAAAAAGTAACCGAACTCCATGCCGATGGCGCCTGCACCAATGGCGAGCAGCGACTTCGGTTGTTCGGTCGTAGCGAGCAAATGCCGGTAATTCACCACCTGTTTGCCATCAACTGGCAAGTGCGGGAACGTGCGCGGCTTATGGCCGGTAGCGATGATGATGTTGTCAGCGGTCACGTTTTGACTGGTACCATCGGCCTTAGCGACGGCGACGGTTTTGGCGTCGACGAATGAAGCCGTGCCGTTCAACACCGTGATTTTATTCTTCTTCATCAAAAACTCGATGCCTTTGGCCATCGCCGCAGCAACGTCGCGCGAACGCTTCATCACAGCCGGGAAATCAGCGCGAACATTATCAGCCAGCAAGCCGAACTCTTTCGCGTGCTTGAAGCTCTCGAAAATTTCAGCGCTCTTCAGCAACGCCTTGGTTGGAATGCAGCCCCAGTTCAGGCAGATCCCTCCCATATGTTCGCGCTCAACGATGGCCGTTTTCTTGCCGTGTTGGGCAGCCTTGATCGCCGCGACATAACCGCCGGGACCGGCGCCGATGACAAGAACTTCGTAATCAGACATGGGAATCTCTCTCGGTGGAATCAGGTGATAGAATGAGGATCGCCGCGGCGGTCATTTTGCCAAGCAGTGGTGAGGTCGCGAGCGCCATGGATGATAGCGATCACGTAAACCACCTCGACGTCAACGCGGTAAATAATGCGAAAGCGGTACAAATAAATTTCATGAACAGACACTATGTTAAATTCTGGGACTACCCGTCCGCACTCCGGGAATTTAGCGAGCGATTCAGCCCGATTGAGCGCATCGGTGACAAACTGACTACCACGCAACCAGGAATCACGGGCGATGTAGCCGGCGATGGCGTCAAGATCTTGAATCGCCTGTTCTGTGACCCGAACTTGCCGCTCCACTCAGCGATCCTTAAACCATTTGTCGAGGCGTTGGCGAACCTCGTTCATGCTGAGGGTGCGCCCTTCAGCAATGTCCTTAAGCCCATTTTCGATCTTTCGTCGGACATACAGGTGGTATTCCACATCGTCCCAAGTGGCGTCTTCCGGCAGGTTTTCCATCACTTGGCGCACAGCGTCTTTGATCTCACTCATGGCATACCTCCGTGGTGATGTTGGCGTGGCCTACACCGAAGTGAACCGTCAGACTAACAACGTTGCCGGAGCTTCGAGCAATTCGCGCAGCGTCTTCATGAACGCGGCGGCGTCAGCACCGTCGACCGCGCGATGATCGGCACTGAGCGTCAGGCGCATCACTTTTCCGGCGACCACTTGGCCATTCTTCACCACCGCTTCATCCTTGATGCCAGCGACGGCGAGGATGGCGACTTGTGGTGGATTGATGATCGCGACGAATTCAGCGATGCCGAACATGCCGAGGTTGCTGATGGTAAAGCTGCCGCCCTGAAACTCAGCAGGCTGCAATTTTCCTTCGACTGCCTTTTTGGCGAGCGCGCGCACTTCATCGCCAATTTGCTTGAGATTTTTCGTATGAGCCTTGGTCACGATCGGCGTAATCAAACCATCAGGAATGGCGACTGCGACACTGATGTCAGCACTATCGTAGTAACGAACCGAGTTACCGTGGAACGTCGCATTGAGTTTAGGATGAGCGCGCAAAGCCAGCGCCGAAGCGCGCACGATCAGATCATTGACCGTCACTTTGAAACCATCAAGCAAGTTCACTTGTTCGCGCAGCGCAACCAACGCGCCAGCGTCGACCGATTCGCTGACGTAAAAATGCGGAATGGTGGTCTTCGCTTCAAGCAAACGCTTGCCGATGATTTGGCGCATTTGCGACATCGCGACATCACTGTTGGCGGTGTCAGCGCGCAGCACTTTCAGCTTGGGTTTTTCAGCCTTTGCTGCGCCTGCGCCAGCAGCACCGATCTTGGCGGTGCCCGCTTTCGCGGCGGCTTCAACGTCCCGACGGACGATGCGGCCATCAGGGCCGGTGCCTTTGACGGCGCGCAGATCAACGCCAAGTGACGATGCGATTTTCGCCGCGACGGGCGACACGCGAACGCCTTTGGCCAATCCAGCGGAAACGCTCGGTGCAGGCGTAACAACGGCAGGGACAACCGCGACCGCAGCGACTGGCGCAACCACTGGCGCAGCGACAGCGCCACCTGGAGCTAATTTGGCGTTGGTTACTTTGGCTTTTTCGACGGCAGCCTTGACATCCTCGTCACCTTTAGTGGTGAAAATCGCCGCGACTTGATTGACCTGGGCCATGGCTCCGGCGGGAATCAAAATTTCCGCCACCGTGCCGCCATCAAGGGCTTCCCACTCGACGACCGCTTTGTCGCTTTGAATTTCAGCGATGACATCGCCACTCTTCACCTTGTCGCCGGGCTTCACGCGCCACGAGACGATGGTGCCCTCAGTCATGGTCGGAGATTTGGCGGGAACGAGTTGTTCGATGATCATAGGGGAGGGTCCGATGTCCGATGTCCGATGTCCGAGGTCAGGACAGCAGGATCGCGGCGCTGGTTCAGTTCGTTGGGTGGGTCAGTGGATGCAGGAAGGAAGGAAGTAGTCGACATCGGACATCGGACATCGGACATCGGACGGTGGCAATCATCGGTAGCAGGCTTTCTTGACCGCAGCGATGATGCGATGCGGTTTTGGCAGCGTTTCGTGTTCGAGATTTGCGGCGTAAGGCATGGGATTTTCAGTGGTAGTCACGCGACCAACTGGCGCGTCCAGATCGTCGAACACGCGTTCCATCAATTGAACCGCAACCTCGGCGCCGATACCACCGGTCTGATAGCATTCTTCGACGACGACGCAGCGATTGGTTTTGCGCACTGAGTTGGCGATCAATTCAATGTCGAGCGGCTTGACCGTTCGCGGATCGACTACCTCGCACGAAATACCTTCCTTCGCCAATTCTTCCGCTGCTTCCAAGGCCCAGTGCACACTGCGGCTGAACGCCACGATGGTGCAGTCGGTGCCTGCGCGTTTGATGTCGCCCTTGCCAAACGGAATGGTGTATTCCGACGTCGGAATATCTTGCTCGTAATTGTAGAGCATTTCATTTTCAAGGAAGCACACCGGATTGTTCTGCCGCAGCGCGGTCTTCATCAGACCTTTCGCTTCGTACGGCGTCGACGGGCTGACCACGATCAGGCCAGGAAAATGGCTGTAGAGCGCTTCAACCGCGTGGCTGTGCTGCGAACTGACGCGTGGGCCTGCACCGTTTGGTCCGCGCATCACCAATGGAATCGGGAACATGCCGCCGGTCATATAACACATTTTCGACGCGTTCGAGATGATTTGATCGAAGGCGGGGAAACTAAAGTTCCACGACATGAATTCGATCACCGGACGCAGGCCCGTCATCGCGGCGCCAACCGCCAAACCAGCAAAGCCAGATTCGGTAATCGGCGTATCGATCACGCGTTCGGCACCGAACTCATCAAGCAAGCCCTTGGTCACTTTGTAAGCGCCGTTGTACTGCGCGACTTCTTCACCCATGATGAAAATATTCGGGTCGCGTTTCATCTCTTCGTACAGCGCTTGGCAAATCGCCATACGCATGTTCACCAACTGCGTGCCGTCCGAGAGCAAAATGCCCTTGTGGCCGTTCAGTGGCTCGGTCTTGGATTGGATCGGGCGTGAAGCCTTCAGCGGGGGAGCCGTCAGTGCTGACATCGTGGAATCCTCGGAATTGCGACGGGGTACAGAGGCCAAACGTAATTAAAGAATTTATTCTGCGTAAACGTGACGCGTCAATTCGCTCAGTGGTGGCTCCGAACTTTCATCCGAGAACTTCACCGCTTCCATGATTTGAGTCATCACTTGTTCTTCGACTTGCTCAACCCCAGCAGCGGTCAGCCAGCCTTCAGCGAGCAAATCAACTTTAATGCGCTCAATCGGGTCGAGTGCTTTGTAGCGATCGACTTCTTCTTTTGTGCGGTACGTCGCCGCATCGGAAACCGAGTGGCCGCGATAACGATAGGTTTTAGCTTCAATCAACACCGGTTTACCGGTGCGCGCCAAAGCGATCGCCTGCTGCGCGGTTTTCCACGAAGCGTACAAATCCAGGCCATCAAAAGTAAACGACGCCATGTTGTAACCGGGCGCTTTGGCCGCTGCGATGTCTTGCACTGACGATGCGCGCGTGCAGGCGGTGCCCATGCCGTACATATTGTTTTCGATCACGTAGATCGCGGGCAAATTCCATAATGACGCCATGTTCAGCGATTCATGGAAAGTACCCTGAGGCGACGCGCCATCACCAAGATACGTCACGCTGACGCCGCCGGTCTTTTTGTATTTAGCCGTGAACGCCGCGCCGGTACCGACCGGAATCTGACCGCCGACGATACCGTGGCCGCCGAGCATGTTCTTCTCTTTCGAGAAGAAGTGCATGGAGCCACCTTTGCCGCGCACGTTGCCAGTTACCTTGCCGAACAATTCTGCCATCAATTCTTTAGGGTCGAGTCCGCACAAAATGCCGAGTCCGTGACAACGATAGCTGGTCACCGTCGCATCGCGCTTGGGGTCGAGGTGATCGTAAAATCCCGTCTGCACCGCTTCTTGACCAATATAGGCGTGCAAAAATCCGGCGATTTTTTTCGCTTCGTACGCTTGACTCGCGCGTTCTTCAAAACGACGAATCAGCAACATCTGCCGATACATTTTCAGCAGACGCTCTTTGCCGATTTCCTGACGGACGGCTTTGGCATCGATGGTGGACTGAGCAGCACTGATCATACACAACCTCGCGTCACTGGTGTTTGGCGCGAGCGGCAGCCGCCGTCGCGTACGGCAGGCCTGGTTACTTCTTTGGTTCGTCGAGCGTAATTCCCGAGCGCGGAGCGGCGGGAACTTCAGCTGGTTTGTCTACTGCCGGAACTGCAGGTGCGGTCACTGCTGGAACCACAGGTGCGGCCACCGGAGGAACCACAGGCGCGGTCACCGGAGGAACCACAGGCGCAGTCACCGGAGGAACGGTCAGTGCTGGCGCCGTAGGAGCCGCAGGCTGCTCGATCACAGGTGACTTCGGCGCCGTTGGATCGGTCGTGAGCGTCGCTGGCTTACTGCCACCAGCTGCCTTCAGAATATCATTCGAATTTGGGATCGATAAAACCAGCACGATAACCAGAAACAATCCGGCAAGCCAACCGGTGATTTTGCTCATTTTGCGTCCGGCTCCGACACCCAACGTGCTGTCCAGTTGTCCGCCGCCGCCAAAGGCGCTGGAAATATCACCGGCTCCGCCCTGCAATAAAATCAGGCCGATGAGAAAGAGGCAGAGTGGAAGCAACATGATAAACAGTACTAAGGTTAAGGTCGTCACGACAGTTCTTTCCGTTCAGGTTCGCGTGTGCGAGAAAAATGATAAAAGAGATTTAAAAAGACGAAGAGACGAAGAGGCAAAGATCAGGCAGCCGCAATAATCGCAGTGAAGTCAGCCGCTTTCAGGCTGGCACCACCGACTAAAGCGCCGTCGACATCCGGTTGCGAGAGCAATTCTTTGGCGTTGTCAGCCTTCACCGAACCGCCGTATTGAATGCGCGTTTTGTCAGCCAATCCGCCAACGATTCCGCGCAACACGCTGCGCACAAAAGCATGAGCCTCTTGTGCCTGAGCGGTGGTCGCCGTGCGACCGGTGCCAATGGCCCACACTGGCTCATATGCCAACACCAACGTTCCCAACTGCGCGGAAGTGAAACCCTCCAACGCACCTTTTACTTGTCGGCTGAGGACTTCTTGAAGCTTTCCTCCGTCACGTTCGGCAAGCGTTTCGCCAATGCAGACAATCGGGGTCAGGCCCTGAGCCAGCGCCGCCTTCAAACGCTTGTTCACCGTTTGATCGGTCTCGCCAAAAAACTGACGACGCTCACTGTGCCCAAGGATGACATACGTTGCACCAGCGGATTTGAGCAGGCTGGCAGAAATTTCGCCCGTGAAGGCACCCTTTTCTTCCCAATGAATATGCTGTCCGCCAACTCCAATCGCCGTTCCAGCAGCGACTTTGGCCACCGCGTGAACCGCTAAGGCAGTCGGGCACACGACCACTTCGGCCTTGCTTGCAGCGGCGGGCGCGGCCAGCGCTTGGACCAGGGCAACGCCCTCGTCGACCGTCAGGTTCAGCTTCCAGTTTCCGGCAATGATCGGCTTGCGAGACATGAGGTCCTTTTCGTGCAACGGCTTTCTCAAGCAGCTGATGGCCAACCGAGTTCAGAGGGCTTTGCCAGCCCCCTGCCAACGATGGGGCGGCGAACATAGAGGGGTGCCCCCCTTGGTCAATGGCCCCAAAAGCAGCATTTTGCGCTCCATTGCGCAAAATACCTGCCATCAAATTACGGCTCATTCGAGAGTTCGATTGAAGATAGCCGATTGAGGCCACGCAGCGCCCTCCAGAAAATAAGCGATCTCACTGTGAGAAGCGCCAAGTCGCCTGTGGAGGGCTGGTTTGCCAGCCGAGAAAAAAATCTTTCTCCGCGCCTGAACAGCTCGCTCGCGATGCCTCTGCGCAATGCCTCTCCGCGACGCCCCTGCACAAGCCAAAGCACAAGCCTTTTGTAAGCATCCGGAGCGTCCGGAGCGTCAGGTCGCCGCGCTTGCGCCGTTAGCTGTCCCCAAGATGGTTCGCCCATGTCGACCCCGACCGTTCTTGTGAGTAGCCTCGGATTAATGGGCGGCAGTTTAGCTGCCGCTTTAAGTCGCGTTGGCTGGCCAGTGTTGCTCCATCATCGCCGTCCAGAGGTCGCCGTCCGCGCGCAAGAACTTGGTTACGGTAAAGCCGTCACCGATTTGGCAGGCGCACTGGCCCATGTCGACGTGGTGGTTATCTGTGCTCCCGTCAGCGCTATCGCAGCAACCGTGCGTATGATGGCGGCACTGCATCCACGCCCGGTGTTCACCGATGTCGGTAGCGTCAAAGGCTCCATTTGCACGGAACTGCATGACCTCGCCCTCAGCGGACGTTTCGTTGGCAGTCATCCGATGGCCGGCAGTCATCTGCTCGGCATCGATCACGCCCGCGCCGATCTTTACCATGGCTGCATGACCATCCTGACGCCGCTGCTGCAAACTCCCGCAGAGCCCGTGGCGTTGGTGGAAAAACTTTGGCGTGCCGTTGGCAGCCGAATCTGCCGACTAACTCCGGAAGATCACGACCGCGCGGTGGCCGAGGCTTCACACGTACCACACGTGTTAGCGTCACTCGCCGCACGCCAGCTGGGCGCTACCGCCGCCCCGGTTGCCGCCACCGGATTTCGCGACACCACCCGCATTGCTGGCGGAAGTCCTGATCTGTGGTCGGACATCTTGCTCCATAATCGTCAGGTCGTAACCCACAGTTTATCTGCTGCGCGAGCCCATTTATCTGCACTTGAGCAAGCGCTTGCCGATGGTGACGCCACCGCCGTGCGCGCCTGGCTTGAAGCCGGCTGCGAAGGCCGCCGCCGCTTCGAACAACACGCCGTGATGGACGTGCCGCGTTTGGGCGAGGAAACGTGAACTCAGCTTGGTTGGCTGCGCCATTATCGACACAGCGGACACTTTGCCTGACTCCTTGTTGATGAATCAGCCGAGTGGCTCCGGTCGCGCCCGCGTGATCGAGGGCATAAAAGATAATCGAGGACATAAAAGACGAGGACATAAAAGAAGACGAGGACATGAAAGACATACGCATTTCCCACCGGGCCCGCCAAACGCAGAACCCGACGCTGACAAATTATCGCCTCACCAAACCTGCTGAATTACAGCAGGTCGGTGACTGCGCCCTCGCTTGCTGAGGTCACGAGCGCTGCGTACTTCGCCAGCACGCCACGGGTGTAGCGAGCCTTTGGAGCCTTCCATGCTTTATGACGTTTGGCCAATTCTTTCGCGCTGAGGTCGACCGAGATGGTGTGCTTCACCGCGTCGATGGTGATCAGGTCGCCGTCTTTCACTAAGGCGATTGGGCCGCCGACGGCGGCTTCTGGGGTGACGTGGCCGACCACTAGACCGTGGGTGCCACCGCTGAAACGTCCGTCGGTAATCAAGGCGACTTCTTTGCCCAGGCCACGACCCATGATGGCCGAGGTTGGCGCTAACATTTCGCGCATGCCGGGGCCGCCCTTGGGGCCTTCGTAGCGAATGACGAGTACGTCGCCGGACTTGACGGTTTTATCCAGAATGCGTTTGAGGCATTCTTCTTCGCTGCCAAAAACTCGTGCTTTACCGATGAAACCAAGGCCTTCTTTGCCGCTGATTTTGGCTACCGCGCCATCTGGGGCGAGGTTGCCGTACATGATGACCAAGTGGCTGTCTTTTTTAATCGGCGCAGACAGCGCTTTGATGATCTGTTGATCCGCTGGATACGGCTTCACGGATTTCAAATTCTGCGCCACCGTCTTGCCGGTGACGGTCATGCAATCGCCGTGCAGCAATTTTGCTGCCAACAACATTTTCATCAGCGGTTCAATGCCGCCGATCTTGGCCAAATCAGCCGCGTGATATTTACCGCTCGGACGTAAGTCGGCGAGCACCGGAACTCGTTTGCCGATGCGGGTAAAATCTTTGAGCGACAACGCGACGTTGGCGGAATGCGCCATCGCCAACAAATGCAGCACGGCGTTGGTTGAGCCACCCAGCGTAATGATCACGGTGATGGCGTTTTCGAACGCCTTCTTGGTCATGATGTCACGCGGCTTGATGTCGCGCTTCAGCAGTTCAATTACTTGCTGACCAGCGCGCGTGCAGTCTTCGACTTTTTCCATCGATACCGCGACCTGCGATGATGACCCAGGCAAGCTCATGCCCAGCGCTTCAATCGCTGAAGCCATGGTGTTGGCGGTATACATGCCCCCGCATGAACCTGGTCCTGGGATGGCGGTCGCTTCGACGGCTGCAAATTGTTTTTTGCTGATTTTTCCCTGAGCGTTGGCGCCGACGGCTTCAAACACAGACACAATGTCGGTGTGCTTCGCTTCGCAGCCATCATCTTGCGGCGTGATGCCGGGCAGAATCGATCCGCCGTAGACGAAAATTGACGGGCGATTCAGCCGCGCCATCGCGATCAAACAGCCAGGCATATTTTTGTCGCATCCGCCCAGGCTAACGAAACCGTCGTAGCCCTGACCGGCGACCACGGTTTCGATCGAATCCGCAATCACCTCGCGCGAGACCAGCGAGTATTTCATCCCCTCAGTGCCCATCGAAATTCCGTCGCTGACGGTGATGGTATTAAAAATCACTGACTTACCGCCAGCGCTATCGACGCCAACGCCTGCGGCCTTGGCCAATCCGTCGATGTGCATGTTGCACGGTGTCACCATCGCCCAGGTACTGGCGATACCGATTTGTGGCTTGCTGAAATCAGCAGTGGTGAAACCCACCGGATAAAGCATCGAACGGCTTGGCGCGCGCTCTGGACCGTCAACAACAATGGAGGAATGAGGACGCGGGATTGGTTTGGCCATGGTACTTCCTGGGTCGGCGGATAATGAGCCAATTACGTAGCCAGCAAGTGGTCGTCGAAGGCTGTCATACCGACGATTGCTGCTGGACCACCTCTTCGAATCGAGCGCGCAAAACGCGCTACGGGATTACTCTTTTCCTTCACGTGTCGCGTCGTTGCGCTCGGTTATCTTTCCTTGTTCAAGAACGAATATCTGATCGCCCAGCGCCTGGGCTTCAGTGCGACTATGCGTGACGTGCAATACCGTGGCTGGTCTGTGGCCTGTCGTCTGTAGCCCGCATTAGCCTAAATTTAGGCGTTATTGCCCTGACGCAGCACTAGCCAACGTCAGTCAAATGACTTATCAAAATCCGCGTGCCGATCGCGATCAATAAAATGCCACCGACAACTTCGGCTCGCTGACCGATGCGCACGCCTAGGTAACGTCCGAAGAAAGTGCCGACAAACACCAGTGCGAAGGTGACGCCGCCAATAACCAGCGCTGGCCACACCATACCAAGACCCAGCGTTGGCAGCGTTATGCCCGCGACCAGGGCATCGATGCTGGTGGCGAAAGCGAGAGACACTTGCATACGTTGCCCTGGCCATGGCGCAGCGTCGGTATCTGCTTTCGCATGCAGACCTTCGTACGCCAGCTTAATGCCAATCCCGCCAAGCACGACGAATGCAAGCCAATGATCGATAGCGGCCAACCACGGGCCAACAATCCACGCTGCCGCGTAACCAAGAGCGGGCATGATTCCTTGAAATAATCCGCACCATCCAGCGAAGGCCACGCCACCGCCCAATGGTACGTGTCGTGCTCGAATGGCGGTCGCAATTGCCACCGCCCCGGCATCCGCTGCCAAACTGACGGCGAGCACCGCTAAGGTCCACCAAGCGTCCATACTTATTTCCTTCGCTTTAATATCATGCTTTTCGCTTTTCTAGAACGACACCCAATATCATTTTCATGCACCCATATATGGCCACATGGGCGGAGGCATTCCTGCGACACCGGCGCCAAGATCGATCTCCACCTGACTGACCTGAACCATCGTCGCTAAGCTGAGTGCATGAAGGCGTGACGGCAACGCGGCATGATCCAACGGCGTGCCATCCGCAGAATATCGGATCAGATCAAGCGCGGTAAGATCCGCTGCCAAACTCAACGACGACTCGCCGGCCAAATCCGGCGCGCTCAGATCCAGCTCACGACGCACTGATTGCAAACAGTCAATCACCTGAGGTGCCGTTTGCTCCAGCAGACTTAACACCGACAGCGCATCATAATGAGCCGGATATAAGGCGATCTTCGCGGCTTCTATGGTGCGCTTCAAACCAAGCCAACGAGTGGTCGCGGCATCAGGATGCAGATCCGTAAGCAGTAAAAGATGTGCCGCCGTTTGTAGCTGATTGCCCTTCACGCAGCCAGCCTCCGCAAGGCGTTGATAGATCGCCTCGGCGCTCGCTGCCAAGGCTTCGGCATTGCCAGGCATCTGCGCCATGGCGGCAATGGCAGGCACATCGTCGCTGCCAGTGATCCACCAATGACAGCTTTTTATCCGGGAATACAGCGTCTTAAGGCGTTCGGCTTCTAACATACTGAACGGATCATGCCCTGGTGTAGAAAGCAGAATCATCACGGTCAATGGCTCGTAACGTCCACCATGACGCAAACCCACTTTGTCGAGCATGTCACCGATGCGGTGATACTGCGAAACGAATTCATGCAATTGGGTGTGACTTTTCAGCAGTAATGCCGCCACCACAAAACGCAGCGGCGACGCCAGCGGCTTGTACCACGCCGTGTTGGCAGACAAATGATCGGCGATGACACGCATCCGTTTGGCCAGTACCGCTGGTTCATCCGGATGGAAAACCGCTGCCTGCGCAGCGAAGCGCAACCAAAACGCATCGGTGAACGATTGATGATCAAGATCAAGCGCCCCCAAAATGGCGCGGAAGCGTTCGAGTGGGATGAAGCGGTGAATGTCGATATGCATAGGTCCTCCGTGGAAGTCGATATGAGCGAAAAAAGCCGTACCAATAAAAAATGTTCGCAACGCGAAGGCTCACCGCATCGTCTTGATAGGCATATTCGGATATCTTTGTCTTATACAAGCGGCCATTAGCTTTAGGCAGCGATATCCATCACAAAGCGCTCGCGACCATGATTAAAGAGCGAAAAATCGGCTCTACGGCATTTCGTGTGGATTCTTTTAGTCCGAGAGACTTATCAAAGCGGGAAGAAAATCGAAAAGAAGGCGCGGAGACGCTGGGGTAAGAGGAGAGAATGGATCAATTTCTCCGACAAACATCTTCCCCTCCTCCGATCTCCGCGCCTCTGCGTCTCCTGTTCGATTATTTCTTCTTTGGCTGTCGAATAAGATGGAACCCACACGAAACGCCGCAGAGCCTTAAAATCCCTTCTTCAGGCAGCCCACAAGCCCAAGCCCAAGCGACGCAAACATCCTAACCACGCATTCCGCTCTTTGGCGCGCACCATTTTGATAAGGCACTGGATCTTTTCATCCTCACTGAGCGTGCGCGGGCGATTCCGTAGCGTCATCGCGACTTCGCCAAGCATGCGGTCATCCTTGCGCACATTACATGCGCGACACGCGGTCACGACATTTTGCATGGTATCTGGACCACCACGACTGCGCGGAATAACGTGATCACGCGTACCAGTGGTCATCGAAATACGCGTGCCGCAGTACTGACATTCAAAACCATCGCGAATAAATACCGCTTTACGCGTCGGGACATTAAACACCTGACGACGACGCAACGTTTTGACTTGATAGCGCATCAACACCACCGCTGGCAAATGAAAGGTAGCATGCTGACTGCGCACCACGTCGGGATATTCCTCCAACGATACCGCTTTGCCGGAAAGCACTAATCCCAGCGCGTCGATCCAACGTTCCTCAATCGCAAGGAACTCATAGCTAGCGTTGAGCACCATACAGCGCGACATGATTCCTCCGACTGACGCGGAAGTATGCGAGCGGTTGGCGCATGAAAACATCGGAGTTGCCGAGGCGTCCGCAGATCGTCAGACGCCAGCATTACCGCTTCGAGAAAATGCCTAAGCGGTTATCTGGAAAAGGCGAAATCTGACATGGAGGACCGAAGGACCGGAGAATAAAAGGATTCAAAATCGTATAATCCACGCCGATTCTTGGCTTTGGATTCTCCGGTTCTCCGGTCCTCCATGTCATTCTCCAGTTTCAAGACAGCTTCCCAGCGATCACGGAGTGGGAATCGGCAAGCCATCGAGGGCGGCTGATCCCACCGCAAATAAATAAATGGCGGTCACTATCGCTAACGCGGCTGGGGCTAATTTGTAGACGATCCATAAGCGAAAAACCGCCGGTGAACCCGTTTCTTGCCGACGATCAGACTGCGGAGCCACTGCTGCTGGTGCGACGACCGCATCCAGCGCGATGCACACCTTAAATAAGCCGAAAAACAACAAGACCAATCCGACCGCGACCGAAAAACGTACCACGGTCAGATGAAGCATCAGTGACGTTGCCGCAAATAATACGGACGTAGCAAAACCAGCGAAAGCGATGAACAACGCTACCCGAGTTCCGCGCAGCGGAACTCGGGTAGCGTTTACCGTGACATCTAGGTTATCGTTCACGATCAGACCCATCACTCAAACAATGGATTTTGCCGCTGCGATAATGCCAGCAACGCCGAAGCCATGCTTGTTATAGAGTTCGTCAGCAGTGTATGCACTCTGACCAAACTCACCTTTCACGCCCAGCACTTTGACCTTGCTCGGCAAGCTATCGGCTTGACCGAGCGCCGTCAGCAACATCGATCCTGCGCCGCCGACGGCTTGATGATCTTCGACCGTCACCAGCTTACCGCCGGTCTTGGCCAACGCCGCTTGATGAGCAGCAACGTCAGGACGATTCGGCATCGCGTTGTTGAGCACGATCGCGCCAATGCCGTCAGCGGCGAGTTTTTCGGCGGCCTTAATCGCATGCGTCACCAGCGAGCCATTCGCGCTGATGACCACGGACTTGCTCTTGCCAGCCGTGGTGTCGGCGACCGTCATGGCCTTGGCCCAGCCGTACTCAATGCCAGCGGGCTTGAGCGACACCGGGAAATTTTCGCGACCACAGAAAAACAACGTCGCTTCTGGTTCATGTCCAGCTTGACGATCCTTGGCGAATTGCTCGATGGCATAGCCCATCGCCCACTCAGCTTCTTCAGCACTGGCAGGGCAATACTGCTGCACATGCGGAATCGATCCGCTCGCAGCAAGATAGGTCAGCCCCTGATGCGACGCGCCATCGGCGGCGTCTTGGAAACCCGTGTGAGTGAAAACCGCGATGACGGGCGATTGACTAAGCACGCCCATGGTCAGCGGCAGCAAACCTTTGGTCGCGCCGAATTGGACGAAGGTATCAACCACCGGAATGTAGCCGTGTTTGGAAAAACCAACGGCGGTCGACACCATGTTCGATTCAGCAACCCCGACTTCGAATGATAATTGAGGGAACTTCGCACGAAATGGCGCGACGCCGGTAGAGCCTTGCAAGTCGGCGCTGACGCTGACGACGGGCAAGCCTTTTTCTGCCGCAGCGATCATCGCTTTGGGGAAACCCGCTTGGATCTTGTCTTTCTTAACTGCCGGAGTTGCTGCAACCGGAGCTGGTGCAGCAGCAGCCTTGGCCGCCTTCGCCGCAGCGGTGTCTTCCAGTTCTTTCAACCACGCAGCGAACTCTGGAGCCAACGGTTTGCCGCCATTGATCTCATCAACAAAAGGCCGCAATTTACCGGCGATATCACCGCCACCCAGCGGGTAGCCGTGGCCACCGCTGGCTGACTTCACGGTGCTGGCAACGCCGTAACCCTTGACGGTTTTGGCCCAGATCGCCACCGGCTTGGTGGGATGCGCTTCAACCGTGGCGACGGCAGCTTCAACCGCGCTGTAAGCAGCTTGCAGATCATTCCCATTGGCGAGCTTGATGACTTTCCAGCCCTGCGCTTCCAGAGAACTAAAGTACGGCTGCATCGAGAAGCTATCTTCATCAACGCGTCCAGAAAGTTTGGTGTTATTATCGCTGATCACCAACACGAACGGAGCGAGTAAACCCTTAGCCGCAAGTCCAGGAATAGCGGTGACCGCTTCTTTAGCTTCGCCTTCCATCATCGCGCCATCGCTGATGACGCAGATGGTGGTGCGCTTGTGATTGGCCAACACATCCGCCATCGCCAGACCTTGAGCAATGGGAATCGACGAACCCAGCGGACCGTTCGATACCATCACGCCATCCGGGAAGAGGTGCGATTCACCGTGGCCGGTCAGCTTCGACGTGATCGAGCGAAAGCCTTTGAGGTCGTTGACGGTGACACCAGCAAAGCCGTAGTTGGCCTTGATCGCATAGACGCCGTTTTCGGTGTGACCGGCGTCGTTGGCAAAATTGAAACGCTGATGCCACGGGCTGGCGCTGAACATAATGCCATGAATCGCCGACATCAGTTCCGCCAGTGCTGCTGGGCCGCCCCAGTGACAAGCCGCGCCGCCGACGACCGCGTTCATATCCATCAAGGCGACCATGGTGCGCGTCGCCACCGGACAGGCGACCACTTCAGTTCCACCGTCGGCGCGCTTAACTGTCGCAGGAAATTTCGGTTTGCCGGGATTGCCAGCTAAAGGGTTTGGATAACTCAAACCTTTGCGGTGGCGTTGTTCGGGCGGGACAGCAGAAGCAGCAGCGAGATCGACAGCCATGGGATCAACTCTTTCTGTATTTGGTCGTGGTTTTGAGGAGGTGGAGACTGTGGCGAACAACCTCACGTCGGCAACTAACGAGATGGCAGCACGATGTTACGCATTTATTCTACGCTTTTGCGCCTCGTGCGCCTCATCTATACCCAGCATCCCTGTGCTACACCGCGGAACCCCTCCCCACATGTCGCATGACTGACTTCGTCAACGGTCTAGAACGCCGCCCATGCGTACCGCTCTCTTCCTTATTCTCACTTTCTCGTTTGCCGTCAGCGCGCTCATGGCTGGTGAAGCCACGCGACCGGCTTTCGTTAACGCGAGCATCTCTGCCAAAGAGATCTGCCTGAACGAAACCGTGCGAGTGGAATTCACCACCAACCCCAGAGACATCCCAAACATTGATGTCGTTCAATCCGTCACCAACAGCTTGCAATTAAGTGCCGCAAAATCTTGGCGCCTAGTGGGCGAACCGCAATTAACCGAAGCGTTACGCGCCACGCCAAAAGTTGCCGATCCCCTGAAGCCAGTGAAAGAACAGCTGAAGCCGATTCGGGTAATCTTCTATTTATTACCACGCGTCACTGGTGACCTGACGATACCAGACCTGCCCATTACTTGGCTGCAGGGCAACTTTGTCGCCCATTTCAATCCCGTCACGGTCGTATCGAATATTTTAATCGCCGGTAAACGCGTCGATATCCCGCAAGAAGCCAACGGTGTTGGTGGCTTTGCTTGGAGCAGTACGCTCGACGAAGTTCGTACGCGCGTCAGTGCTGACAAAATAAAAGTCGATGGTAGCCGGACCGTCATCACGCCAAAACCGCAGCTTACCTTAACCTATAGCAACGGCTTTCTTGGCGAAGCGACTCTCCGCGCGCCAGCACTCACCTTGGATGTCGCACGCAGCGAATTCCTCCAACGCTGGGGCATTCCGCAGCAAGAAGACGCCAACTCATTGACCTGGTTCGTCGGCTGGACACGCATTACCGCACGACCAGATCCGCAGGGCATAACGCTGTCACTCGTACGCGAAGATATTCAGGCCAAGCTTGCGAATGCTCAGGTTAAAGCCGACATCTTCAATGTCCTGGAAACCCCAAAAGAAACCGCTGCTGAAAGCGCCGAACATAAAGAACGCGAAATTCAGGCAGAAATTAATCGGGTTGCGATCCCAGAGAAGTAAACCGGTTTGTAAATATGTCAGGTCTACAGCGTGAATATTCAGCGCATCGAAATTGATGGGACGTATGTATGCTCATCGATTGATGCGTATAAACTTTTACTCATCTCCAACGACCCAGATATAACAAATGACCAGATGAATCAGTTATCTGATGCCATCGCATCAACTCCGGTTAAATGGGTTGCGGCCTGGGATGCGAAGTGTTCGCTTTGGGACGATGCAATTGACTGGGCTGTCATTGCCGCTTTTCCAGATGGTATTCCTGAAGAACATCAAATATTGACCACCTGGCATGAAGACGATGAACTGTCTGATATTTTAAACTATATTATCCACGCAGGTGAAGACGATGAGCGAGGCACGGTTCACATATTGATAGTGGGGAATGTCTTACGAAGCCAATTCGAAATTGAAAATATGCTTCGTAAAGATAGCGATGAGCCCTAGCTAGTCATTGTGCGCGGTTACACAGGTGCGATGCCACGTCATTTGCGCTCAATGGTTATTCTCATCGCCCACGTAGACCACGGTGCCCTTCTAGTTGGCAAATGATAAGTTGTCACGACCTTACCCGTCTGGATGCGCCAAGCCTTAGGACCAGCCGACATCTTTGCTGACCTCCTTGATGGCATCATCCGTCATGAAGGTGGCAGCGGAAACGTCGGGCAATTGCGAGTGCGTTTATCAGCACCAATAACAGACATCACGGGATTAGCGCGGGCATGGCAAGCGCTTGGGCATGAAGCGTGGACTTTAGGAGCGCGTTTCCACCGCGGAATTCGTGGTTCGCAACTTCACACCGCTGGACCAGCCGCGCTTACGCTGGAGCACGCTAGTCAGCTTGATGTCGTTGCCGCACAACATCTCGCTCAAGGAACTGGCACGGTCGCTATGCGGCTGGCGTTGGCCAACGACGGAGTGGTGCTGACCTGGGATCATCGTCTTTGCGATGCTCGCGGTGCCGCTGGCATTTTAGCTGCATTGCCTGCGATAGCTGCTGGCGCGCACCTGGGTGAACGCTGGTGGACCAGCGATTATCGCTGGCTTCCAGGAGTCCCGCGCGCGGCACGGCTACGCGGACCGTTAGCACAGCAGGCTATGCCACTGCTGATTCCACATCGGCTGGTCCATTTATGGCGACCGCTAAAATCATCACACCGCTCGCCAGCGAATCCCGCCTCACCAGTGACGTGCTGCACCACCACGCTTGGTTCAGAGGGCACCGTGGCCTATCAGGCACGTCAGCGCCAAGCGACTGGGCGCATGGCCGAGACGCCATTTTTACTCGCGTGTGTCGCCGCCGCCTTGGAAGCAACGCGTGGCGTCGATGGCGATATCTTGATGCCGCTGACGGTGGATCTGCGCGAAGGAGGCGACAAACGACTGCTGGCGAATTGTCATGGCTATTGTTTTTTGCGCGTTCCAGCGGGCTTGGCGAGCAAAGATTTAATGGCCGCCGCCAATCATCTCAAACAAGCACACCGCGAATGGATCGCCGTCGATGGCCTGGTGAAATTGTCGGCTTCAATGTCGTGGTTTGGTCATTTGCCACGGCGCTTAGCGCGCGCGCAGCTGGGTAACCACCGTGCTGGTGTGTGGGCCAGCTGCGTCGTCGCCAACGCGGGCGTCTCGCCATTACCTGGAACGTGGTTCGGAGCGCCAGTCATCGGTGTCGATCATGCAGCTTGTATTCCTGGGACGCCAGGAATCGGCGTGTTGTTTCACCGCGATGGACGCGGGCTTGGCTTCACCACGCTCGCCACTGGTCGTGTGAGTGAAGCTATTCCACCATCGCGTTTTGCTGAATTTCTACGTTGGCAATTGTTAGAACGACCATTGGTGTCATCACCTTGAAAAAATCAGCGCTCGGCGTCGTTGCCTTTTAAGATTAAACACACCGCGACTACCATATCCGCCAACAGTAAATGCAAACTACTTCCCCAGGTTAGGTAATATCCAAGCAACGGTTCGGTATGCGCTGCTCCAGGACCACCCGAACGACGGCCGCTATCAACCGCGCCGAAAGTCATGTGCCGACCTTGGTCGATATCACGCCCACCAATTGCCTGTCGCTTGGCCATTACATCACGCAATGACGCGACGATCCGCGCTTGTTGCGGCGAGGTAAATACACCAGTTCACTGCTGTCCGCCTAGAAGTCTAGAAATGACAACTGTTTACCG
The DNA here is from genome assembly GCA_043775355.1 of Planctomycetota bacterium. GTDB lineage: Bacteria > Planctomycetota > UBA11346 > UBA11346 > UBA11346 > BOG-1363. Next base: position 54 of record JAYVSL010000240.1, on the reverse strand, counting down.
ATTTGCGGATCTGCTGGAGTCATAATTTCACGCGAAAACAGTGAATTAACCGGC
>JAYVSL010000239.1:0-6697 GCA_043775355.1 Planctomycetota bacterium | reverse complement strand
AGTGAACGCGCGCAGGGGATCGCGGAACAAGCGCAAGAACAGGCGGAAGAAGCGAAGGAATCGATGGAGTTACAGGATCAGAGCCTGGAAGAACTGATGAATTCACTCGATGAAACGGCGCAGCAGAGCGAGAACAGCCCGCCAGATGTCGTTGAGCCTTAGAAGCTGTCTGGAAACTTCCTTGAAACAAAAAACCGCCGAATTAAAGTAAGCCATTGATAAACTGAAGGTTACGTGGAATCCGATCAATCGCAATGTACGGGCTTGTTTCATCCGGTATGTCGAGCAGCAAAGCGGCGCAGAGGCACTAACATGGAGGACCGGACAACCGGAGAATCCGAAAGCCAAGAACCGGCGTGGATTATACGATTTTGAATCCGTGTGTTCTCCGGTCCTTCGGTCCTCCATGTCAAATTTCGTCTTTTCCAGACAACCTCTGAGAGGCTGTCTGGAAACGGGAGAATGACCTATCGCGGATTACTTTTCTGCTGGGGTATTTTCCCCTGCGTCAAAAGCTTTCGCACGCGCGGGGTCGGTTTGAGCCAGTGCGTTCAGGCGTTGTCGTGCGTCGGGATAATGTAAAAAAAGGTGTCGACGGTCGAGTGGCGTGATGTGTTCGGCGGGTAAAGCGAACAGTACATCGGCGATTTTACCAGGCTGTGCGCGCTCCAAAGCAGCGAGCAGTCGGCGGCGATCAACTACGTTGGTGGCGATGAATTGTTGTACGCATTCAGCAGTGCGCTCGGGCAAAGGGAACCATTGCAGCAGTGTTTCAGGATGAGTGGTGACGATCGACGCCAAATCACGGCTACTACGCAGACTCAAATGGCGAGCGGCAATGGCGACGTTTTCCCAGGTCGCGCGACCATCAGCGAGGTCGAGCAACGCATCATAAATCTGAATCTCAGGGAGATTTTCTGCGAAGCGCTGTGGATCAAGTTGGGCAAGAACTTGTGCCTGACGAGGATTGCCATTGGGCATGTGCTGACACGGTTGCTCGACGAGCAGATCATAAAGCCGCTGACGACGTTCGAGATTTATACGCCCGCGATTTTCTTGATAATCTAAACGGCGCAGCAACACATCGTTATCGACTCGCCATTGAGTGATGACGCGATGTGCCGCTCCAGCCCACAAATGATCCTGTATTATGCGGTATTTAGTATAGGTGCCGAAGATGACGGCCGCAGCTATCATAACTCCTGCGACCGCTACGAGCGGTCGCAGGCGATTCGGAATTCGGGTTTGTGGTGAATTTCGTGGATGATCGATCCACGCGGCAGCAATCATCATGGTGCCGGCGAGCGCTAATAATGGTGCCGCCCATGGGCGCGCGAAGATCAAGGGTCCGACGAATAAGAACAAGGTATTGTGACAGGCATGAGCGACCATGCAGGCACCGATGCTGCCACCACGTAGTCGAATGAGCACGAATAATAATCCTAACGGAACCGCCAATAATGTTTGTACTTGCGTGCCATGGGCACTAGCAAAGGCCAAGGTGGTGATGCTTATCACTGATGCGGTTGCGAACGGCGTCTCGCCCAGGCGCGCACGCAAGACACTGAAGAGCCGTCCGCGAAAAAACATTTCTTCCGCTACCGGCACCAGGGTTGAAAAAGTGAGGATGGTCAGCGTCCCGGACCACCAGCCCTCTGCACCCGCAGCAATGGCTTGTAACGGCACCGGCAATACGGCATCACGACTGACGACGGACGGATACCAGCCACTCCAGGCCAGGAATCCCAAGTGCATTAACGGTTCAAATAACAGGAGCGCTCCGACTGCCATTGCGGTTTCATCACGAATGACCTTCGATGGTCGGCGCAGCGGCGCAGGCCCGGAGGGAATGATCCAACAGGCCAGCAAAAGCCCGCAGCTGACCAAGGCTGGCACGACTGGCCAAGCCGCAGCGGTGGTAAATTTTCCGATCGCCGCACGTCCGTCGTGCAGCCACAGCAATGGATCCAGCGTTCCGCCACTGCACCAACCCAACCATCGGGCCACGGGCGTCAGCCAATCGGGCAAAACCAAGATGATCACCAATGCGGCAAGGAACAGTCCGACGACCACGCGCAGTCGTGGACTCCACCAGCGATTGACGAAAGAGCGTTCAACGACCGTCATCGCGAGCAGCATGGCAGCTGCCCAATGACTGGCCACCACACGACGTGCCCAGGCTTGTCAGACGCGTGGCGCACGATCCGCTGCCGTCATGGCCGTGCGTATTGCTTTCAGCAGCAGTGATGGCGAGGAACGCGAGGAAGAATGGGCCTCGGTTGAGCGCTTTCGTTCGTGGGCCGTGGCTGAACGTTTGGATGGTTATTTCACGGCTTACGAGGCCGATGACGACGGCGAATGGGTGGTGGTCGCTAAAGGTCGCGTTGGCGGTACTCGATGAGCGTTGAACGACCAAAGCGAATTTTACAGTTGAACACCGAACACGGATGGCGCGGCGGTGAAAACCAAGTGCTGTTATTGGCGAAGGGCTTGGCGAAGGGTTTAACCGCTCCCTATCGTTCGCTCGTCGTTGCTCAGCCCGGCTCGCCGATGGCAAAAGCGAGTCGTGAAGCGGGACTTGATACCAGTGAAATCGTTATGCGCGGGCAATGGCATTTGTCAGCGATTCGTGCGCTGCGTGCGATCATTCGTGAGCAACATATCGCCATCGTGCATGCCCATACCAGCCACGCTCATACGTTAGGTGCGCTGGCGTGTCGTGGCACTGGCGTTCCTTTGGTGGTCACCCGACGCGTTGATTTCCCTCTCAAACGTGGATGGATTGCGCGCTGGAAATATTGCCGTGCCGTTGCTCGTCACGCCGCCGTTTCGGAAGGCGTGCGTCAGGTGATGATCACCGGCGGTGTGCCAGCCGAACGCATTGACGTCATTCACGACGGCATCGACTTTGCTCGTTTTCCGCAGCAAGGTTTTCCGCCGCAAGAAAGCTCTTTGCGTAAAGAATTTTCACTGCCTGCCGACGCTGTGGTGGTCGGAGTAACCGCGCATTTAACCGATCACAAAGATCATCGCACCTTGTTAGCTGCGTGGCAGATCGTTGAACAAGCTGCTGCAAAAGCGTGGCTGTTGATCATCGGAACGGGAGAATTGGAAGCCGAGCTTAAGGCATTGGCGACTCAACTAAGGCTTCAGCGAGTGGTGTTCACCGGCTTTCGTCAGGACATCAATAACGTTTTACGCGGGCTGGATATTTTCACGCTGACCTCGCATTTAGAGGGGCTCGGCTCATCGGTGATGGACGCCATGTATTGTGGCTTACCCGTGGTGGCGACCCGCGCCGGTGGTTTACCAGAACTGATAGACGATCAGACCCATGGTTTGTTAGTAGCGGTGCGTGATCATGCCGGAGTGGCGCAAGCGTTACTGCGCGTGATTGGCGATTCGACATTACGTCACCGTTTGGGAAGCGCGGCATATCAGCGGGCGTTGCAGCGCTTTTCGGCCGAGGTGATGATCACCCGTTACCGGTCCTTGTACGACCGGGTGGGTAGCGGAGGGTAGCCGCCCATGCCAGAGCCGACCGCCGCACCGCATCCACCGCTTCGCCGTCGCGCGACCCTTTCAGGGTTAGAGAAGCTGAAGATCTCCGCCGTCTTGATTGTTCATAACGGCGAACGGCATTTGGATCGTGTTCTGTCAGCGGTTGGTTTTTGCGATGAAATTCTGGTGCTCGACAGCGGCTCAACCGATCGCACGCGTGAAATTTGCGCCACCCATAATGCGCGCGTCGAACATCAGCCGTTCTTGGGTTACGGGCCGCAGAAACAACGCGCGGTGGAATTAGCAAAACATGATTGGGTGTTGGTAATCGACGACGACGAAGTGATCGACTACGAAGCGGCGACTACCGTCCAAGTGCTTGATTATGCGGATCCTACCCGTGCTTGGCGCATCCGACGTCGCACCTACATCGGCGCACGCGAAGTCCGCTATGGTCAATGGTCACCGGACTACAGCCTCAGATTATTCAATCGCACCTGTGCACAATTTAACGATCGTCTGATTCACGAATCGGTCGAAACCAGCGGAGAGATACGAACGCTGCAAGGCGCCCTGCATCATTTCAGCTACGTCGATTATGCCGATATTTTTGCCCGCTGCGGTTCGTACGCCCGAGCCAAAGCTGTACGTTATCGCGACGAAGGGCGCCGCGCCGGCGCCGTTCCATTGATCTTCCGTGCGCTCTGGGGATTTCTGCGCAGCTATGTTGCCAAGCAAGGTTTTCGCGATGGCGCCGCTGGCGTGGTGGTGGCGATGTCGGTAGCGCTGGATGCCATTTTAGGTTTAGCACTAGCGGATCAGAGCAGTGACGGAGCAGACGCATGAGCAATGTTCAGTTGGCGGAATCAGGAGATCTATCGGAGGAATTTCGTCAGTGAGCTTTCCCGACGGTCATCGCCGCCGCTACCTGATCATCGCGAATAAGACTGGGCAACTTGGCAATCGCTTGGTGATCTATGCACACATGTTGGCAGCAGGATTCGAACGTGGTTGGACCGTGCTTAACCCGTCGTTTTGTGAATATGCACCGTTCTTTACCGGCACATCAGGACGCTTGCTAACGTGCGGTGACGAACAACTGAATCCGCCTTCGATTTCGTTGCTGGAACGTCAAGCGCTCTATCGGGTGAATCGAGTGGGGTATCAAGCGTCAAAAATCCTTTCGCGTATTCCTTACAGTGGTGTTGGTTGGGCAAAGGTATCGAACAGTCTGCATTATGATTTGGCGAGGTTATTGGATCGCGCAGAACAGCGGCATTGGCGTGCGATATTTACTCAGAATTATCATTTTCGTCAGCACGACTGGTGCGCTCGTCACGGTGATCGCATTCGTTCGTTGTTGATGCCAATGGAACCGTGGCGCACTCAGGCCGAGCAAACGGTAAACGCAGCGCGCGGTCAGAGCGACGCGGTCGTGGTTGGCGTTCACATCCGTCATGGTGACTATCGTCACCATTTGGCGGGTAAGTTTTTTTATGACGTGTCGACGTACGCGAACTTGATGCGTCAAGTGCAGAGCTTTCTGGCTCCACGACGCGTAGTTTTTTTGGTCTGCTCGAATGCGCATCATCAACCAAACGATTTTTCCGGACTCAACGTTCACTTCGGTCCTGGTCATCTGGTCAGCGATTTGCACGCCCTTTCGCTCTGCGATTATCTTTTCGGCCCCCCAAGCTCATTCAGTGCCTGGGCAGCGTATCATGAAAAAGTTCGCTATCACATGGTCGAAGATACGGGCGAACCGTTAACCGCTGCGCACTTCGTGGTCCCAGCATCACCTGATCCGCGATATTGAGCGGCGGCTATTCGCTCGGGATAAGTGCTAATTCGCGTAAGCGCTTCTTCAAGCGTTCAAGATCAACGGGTTTCACCAGGAAGCCATTCGCACCGTTATGGAATGAGGTCTTCACTTGTTCGGGCTCGCTACGGCTGGAGGTCATCAGTACGCGGGTTTGCAATTCAGCAGGTACGGCTGCTTGCTCTTCTAATCGGCGGAATTCTTGCAGCAGATCTTGCCCTGAGCCATCGGGCATTTCAATGTCGAGACAGATCAGTTGATAAGGTTCTTTAAGTTCAATCGCGTGCCGCATGGCGAGTAGCGCTTCCGCCACATTGATGGCGGCATCACAGGGACCATACGCTTGAAGAATGCGTTGGAGTACCATTCGCGGCACGAACTCGTCGTCGACAACTAAACTTTTCACTGGTGTTGCTCCGTCTAAAAGGCGACGCGATGGCGGTGTTATGGCTCAGCCGTAAGCATCGCTGACTGACCGTTATGAGGCTCAGTTCTCCATTATTTTACGGTCGCAGAAACGGGAGTTTTCACATGATTTTCGAGCACTTCTAGCAACACGCTGGTGTCTATCAGAGTGTTGGCCGAAAATTCACTTTTCATCATTCCGGCTTTACTGAGGACGCGGCGCGTATCGTCGACATGTTTGAAGAGGCTGGCGCCGATGGCGTTGCGAGTATGCAATACCATGGGGTCGTGGATGCTGACGTTGGTGAGCATATGTTTGATCGCAGCGTCATCGAAAGGCTTAGGCTCGGCAAATGTGCGCGTGTTGACGATAGTGCAATATTCCACCCAATTGGCAGGGTCTTGGCTCCAGCGCACCGCTTCAAGCCAACCTTCTATTATCTTTTGAAGATCTTCTTTTGGGATTGCTGCGATGGCTTCACGACGACCGCCTAAACCTTCGGGCATGCATCCGGGATAGGTGGCTGACGTTGCGACGACTGACCCGCCATCTTGTTCGGCCTGAAGCGAGTAGGGTTCGTAGGATAAAATGGTGGAAAAATTACCCGTGATAAAGTGGCCGGTGAGCGCTTCCGGATCGTATTCTACCACTTTGACATCTGATAAAGTAAGCTTGAGGGTTTCGAGGTAACGAGCGAGAAGCATCAGCACTGCTGGATCATTGTGGTAAACGCCAACGGTATCACCCGCCTTGGTCGGCTGCTTTTTGTCGCGCAGAATAACTTTGTCGCCACCATTTGACCAATCGAGTTCGCCAAGAATGGTGATATCGATGCCCTTTTGTTGCATGCCGATGAAATTTCCGATCATGTCGATGGCTAAATCGACGCGACGTTGCTCAATGGCGCCGGTATCTTCTCCTAATTGATTGACGATTTGCATTTTAAGTCCGCGTTTAGTCCACAGACCTTT
>JAYVSL010000238.1:0-9660 GCA_043775355.1 Planctomycetota bacterium | reverse complement strand
ACTCTGGATAGGACTCGGAGAAATTCGAGCATATCTACATATTCGTCAACTCTTATCCAACTTAAAACAGAGCGGGAAACTTGTGTAGAATGACATGGTATTACAGGGAAGTTAGAATTAATAATCTCTGAAAGCTCGGTCGGGTGGATCTCCGCGTTTTTCCGCGAAGCTACGCATGAGTTGATTCAGTTCTTCGTTATAAAAATCTGCAAATTCACCGGTCGACAGGAGTCCCTGAAGCAGAACAAAACCCTTCTGATCCCTAAAATATATCCTAAATCCCGGATTCCCCGACCAGGTTCGCCATGCGACTTCCTCGCGGACATCTGCTGGAATGAGAGTCCCATCAGATAACTTTAACGCACGTCTGGCCACCATCTTGAATTCCTGAAAGCTCTTAGTTCGCAGACAAGCCACAATTGCCTGAATTTCAGCCGCATCGCTGAGTTGGAAATCAGTATCCACTACTATAGGTTTTGACTCGGTAGCGGGAACGATCACTTTTCCGTCTTTCATTCTCGCTCCGTGATATTCTATGTTAATAGTTTTTCCGGTGCCGTAGGCGATCCGCTCTATAGCTTTCTCATCCAAGCCCTTGAGCGGATCATAAGCGACGGATCGTTCAGATTCCGCCTGGACTAGCTGCCCTTTGTAAAACCAACGAAGCCGCACTTCTCCATAATCAGCCGTCAATCCGACTGGCTTAATCGCCGCGATGATTCCGGCGAAATCCTGATGGAGCCGATCGGACAGCGGAGGTCCGAGTGGACCAGACAGAGTAATCATAGCTCGCGCATCATATGGCCGTGGCGGATCATCTCGTATCTCGCCACAAGCGGCCAATGACATGGTCATGAGAATAATGTAGATAATCGATTTCACGATTTTTTGAACACTTCTCATGGGCTGGTCGATGATGATGCTTGGACTTCCCGCCCCCCGTGTGTCGCACCAGTCGCGGTGAAGGTCGAGAATCCGGTTCCGCCGATCACCGTGACATTCGTCGATCCTGCTGCATGAAGGGCATTCGCCAGCGCTTTCACCCCTGAGGGCACGGGGATGGTCACTGGTACGTCACCCGGCATTCGCTCAGCTCTAAGCGGAATAGTCGCCGACCCGCCCACACCCACGAAGCAGTGATAGAGATTGATGGTAACAGGCTGTTTGATGGCGAGGTATTTTTTGAAGTAATCGGCAAACTTCGGACACGAAATCAGCGGATTGATGAACCTCAATTCAGGGCTCACCGTAGATCCGTCGGGATTGATCTGCACATCCGCTGGCCATTTATTATCGAAAACCATGATCGATAAGCGATTTCCAGTATTAATATTAATCTCATCGGCTCTGGGGTTGGGCAAGCAGATGACGCCCCATGATGTATCCGGAACCTTGCCGTTCGCCTGAAGTTCGTCGTATAAGAGAGACCCGTGGCCGAGTGTGTCCACTTCCACTACAGTTCCCAGGCCAATGCGAGGGATGCCTCCTACGTTCAACGATGAGATATATTCGGGGAGGCGTTCCCAGGATGGGACATCGCACGGAAAATCTTCAAGCGCCTGGGTGGTGGGATTTCGCTTCTTGCCTGTTCCAATCGTTATCTTGACGACATTGTAGCTAACACCGTTAGTGCCCACTTCGGAAAGTTTTTTGGCGAGCGCAGCTCCGGCGGCCACCAGCTTCGGGTCTTCCGGCGAATCGGTCTGTTGAGCGACACCATTGTTGTCTATCACACCGCCCTGGTGACCATAGCAGTTAACGAAAACAATCTTAGTCGGCTTGGCGACTACCAGCGCTTGTGGAATGAGAATCGCCGGCCTGCCGACCGGAATGAACTTCACGTCGTAAACCCCCGGTGGGGCCTTCACTTCGCTAATACTACCGGTCAAGCGCGAGACCTTACGCTTAAACTCGCCTTGCTCAGTAACGCTTTCAACCTTGATGTTCGCGATCGACATGGCGGGCTGTGACACGATTTCGAAGGCATCACCTGCCTTGAATGAGAATGTAGGATTGTTCCCATCCACCTGCCCAAACATACTGATGCGAACTGGTGCGTCTTTTTCGCCCGCGATCAGGTCGGAAATCGTTAGTTGCGACATGGAGTAAGGAATCTTTGATTTATCGAGAAGCGTCTTATCCGTGGGAAGGACCAGATAGGTTCCGGTCAATCCCGCAGCGGGAGTCTTATCGGTGGCAACAAGAATGCGGATGTCAGAACCGGTGTAATAATACTTACCATCGGCTTTTTTCTCTAGTGGGTATTTGTTGCCACGAATGTCGCCCACTTCGCCTGCGAGAATCTCGTCTGGGCCAGTGACCCGTAGAGCAAAGGGCGCGAAAGCGCCCGCATCGCGCCCATTCCTAATCGAGACGTCTGTCACCACGAGTGCATCGCCTGCGGTCAACAATTGGCCTGGGGCTCTGATGTGAAAAATCCCGCTGGTGGCTCTCGTCTCAGCAAATTGCCCTGAAACATCCGCAGTCGGTCGTCCGCCGATGAAAAGATCCGCATTGAACGTACGGGGCACGCTGACGCCGCCCGTAATGCCAGATGTCATTGCCATTGAAGCATCAATCGCGCCCCACTTCCCAGAAAAAACAGTTCTGGTCGAAACGACACGAGGCAGATTGCCCACCACTGTAGGCGTGCCCATTCCAGCCCAAATCAAGACTGAAGTTGCCACGGCGGGATCCGCACCCTTCGGCTGGGGTTCAATATAGAAGTCCATTCCCTGAAATGCAGCCAAACCAGCCTGCTGGCCCATGATGATTGTGACCTCTGCTTCACCGGCATTACCAAAGGCATTCGCCTCGGTGACGAGACGAATAGTGTTCCCCGCCGAGGAGAGGGGCACCGTCACCAGTGCTTCGAAGGTGAAGTGATGTGCATATGGCCTGAAGGTGCTCACGGTCTCATCGACCCTCGTGAGTGGTGCAGAAGTTACGTAACCTCCATAACTGCTGATGGAAATTGTATGCAAATCAGCAGCACTGTTCTTAACAATCTCGCTGAATCCATCGCGTACCACACCGCGCAATCTCACAGTGCCAGAAGTTCCTGTTAAAGTGACATCGGAGGAAGTCATTTCATTCACTACCACGGTCGGTCGGGGATTCGATTTGGGTAACACTTCAACGGGAGTCATACTACCATCAGCTCCAACTAGCAGCATCTCGTATTTCACCACAGCCAACGCCTCCTTCATCCGATGCGCGCCATTGGTGCCTTTCGATAATTGGCTCAAACTATCCGTGTATTCCTTGACCGCGCCTAATTTCACGTCGATGTTATACAGTTTCGCGGCGACGGCGGGGTCGATGCGGAGGTCGAGTTCGAGGGTTTGGTGGTTCCAGAGGTTGCCGTCGGGGTAGAGCATGCGCTGGGCGACGATGGCGATTTTTCCGGCGAGTTGTTCGGGGGTTTTCCCCGGATAATCAGCGGCGGTGATGGTGAGGTCGGTGGCTCCGTCGAGGAAGCGCACGAAGTCGCCGGTGCGCGTAAATAGATCCATGCGGTTGAGGTCGTTGAAGAATCCTGCTTCAATGCGGATAGTGGTGATGGCACCGGTGGCGACGACATCGGGAGATACCTTGATGGCGTTCAGCCAGAACTGCGCTCTATTGGCATACTCTGTGTTTCCGGTCATTGGTGCCGCCAAGAGCGATGACGCGGTTACGGTTGCGGTTTCCGGCTGATAAAATGCAGCTGTGGCAACACTTGCTGAGATATTTGGTTCGGAGAGATAACTATATATCAAGTCCGAATATCCTGGCTGCATATATTCGCGGGTGGGCTTGAACGCACGCTGAATTCCTTGGCCAACGAGCGTTGCGTACGTATTATTATTATTATTATTATTATCATCGGGATCGCTCGATCCAGCTACGCTTATATGACCAAAGCTGGAGACTAATTCCGCAGGCTTATCCACGACCGCGAGCTGTACCGGAGAAAGGGTCGCCTTCGGTATCCATGATGGTGCTATCGTCAAAATGGCTGGCTGTACTAACAGTTGGTTTGTTACGTTCGCTGCGGGCTCGGGATCAAGGGGCCGTGACCAACTTATGGAACTCAGAGGATACGGATTACAACAACCATATTGACGTTCTAAACTCAACTTTTCATCGTAATTGGCCTGCCAATTCGGGTATATTTTCTGACTCCAGGTGCCGCTGTAGACATTAGCCGACATTGCAAACAATGCGGATCTCGTCGGAAGTATTTGAACCTCGGTCTTCAGTTCTGGCCCAGAATAGTCATTGTAAGCAATCGTGACTTTATCGGAGCTGGTCCTTCCCTTATCGTAATACCCGTGGACATAGTCTGCTATATCTAAGTAGTACGGAGACGCCCCACCGTGCACATAGCCGGCGTAAAATTGTACACTGACCGTGGCTTTGTTTCCTGCCTGGTCGGCGATGATAAAATTCCCCGTGGCTGTCCCCCACACTGGCGCATTCGTATCATACGTTGTCCGGGGCGACGGGTCAGTGATGAGCTGATTGAGGCGGAAATTGGATGGTTCTCCATGCATATTTCCGTCCCAATTATTGTACCATCCACCTCGCAGCATGGTCTGTGGATTTGGCAGAGTTCCCTGCCAAGCTAACGCGATATTTTCGTCCGCAAGAGGACCTAAAAAGCGAAACGGCAAACTACGAGACGGCTCCACATTCTTGATTTGTGGCAATGACGTATCAATACCGATAAATAATGGTTCAAGATCAGTAGATTCATTACCGGCCTTGTCCTTCACGGTCAACCGCAAGCGATAATAACCCGGCATAATAATTGGCGTTTTGGGATAACTTTCTGGTAATAAAGCAAAACCGGTCACCAAAATGCGCTGATCGGTTGATGCCCTCCCTGCTTCTGGTTTATCTTCATTTGTACTACTTTTATCCAATAGACTGACCGTCATGGAGACGTCTACATTCCGCCCATTGCGCGCTTTTATGATCACCGCTTGAGTGGGAATCCGATTATCCAGTCCAGATTGTTCATTCACCGCAATGATCAGTCCCGCGCCCATCGCACTTTTGCCAAATACCGGCATCGTAAAATCTTTGCGCAATTGCGTATTCCAGGCTTCGTCCATGTCGTTGACCCAAATCAATTGGAGGCCGCGCCGTACCAACGGATATTCCTCAACGCCCGCTTCGCGATCCGCCACCGCAGGCCAAAAACGTTTTGGCAACAACAGTGCAATCGTCGGTTTCGTCCGATCGACCACTAACCGCTTTTTCACATCCACCCATTTATTGCCGCTGCTGGTGTCGTTATGGGCGGTCACCACCAGGGACAGATCATACGATCCTTCGTTCACGGTGAATGATTTTGAACCGCTAGCTCCCGTGACGGTCTCAATCAAATCACCGAATTGAATGGTGATCGAATCAATAATCGCGTTCGATGCCGAACTTGCCGTCACCGAAACCGTTACCTGGCTCGTGGTATTGGTGTAATGGACGTCAAAGCCATCAATGAGTTCGTTCTCTGATCCGGTTTTATAACTTGCTATCGTCGCCGATCCGTTCAGGTCGACGCTCCAGTCGACGGGCGGTGTCGACGCCGAATTCACCGTCAAAGTCGCCGCGTTCGACGTCGCCGTGCCCGCGCTGTTCGACACCACGCACGTGTACGAACCTGCGTTCGCTGACTGTGCATTTGTGATATTCAATGTCGCGCTGTTGATGCCGACATTTGTCGTGCCCTGTTTCCACTGATACGTCAGTGGAGCGGTGCCGCTCGCCACCACGGTGAACGTCGCGGTCTGACCGGCGGTCACCGTCGTGCTAGCGGGGTGCGTCGTGATCAACGGAGCAACCGTATTGCCAACCGACACCACGCGTGTCACCGCTGTCGACCACGCTGTGCCGTCATAAGCCCGGAACGCCACCGTGCGATTTCCAACGGTACTCGATTGGGCAGCAAGAGCACCAGCGGCGGAAGTTTTGACGGAGAAAGAAGCGGCAGTGAGTGATTCGACCGGCGGCGAACTGGCGGTGCTTTTGAATTTCACCGTGCGCAGCGCGGTTTGATACTGCGCCAGCGTGGCGGTGCCATTCAGCGTCATCGTGCCTGCTGCTGAAGTCCACACGCCGGTGATGCCGTTGGCATTGGTGAATGACAAAACGTCGGCGCCATTCTGATAACCACCGATGATTTGTAGGGTCGCCTGGGTGAGGTTAATATTATCGACGTCAGATCCCGTGATCGTTGAGGTCACCGGCGTCGCCGCAGCACCGACCGCAACCAACAACGGGGTCGTTTCGATCGCTGCTAAAATTGGCGCATCATTGACTGCCGCGACCGTGATCTGACGCGTGATAAGATTGGAAGTCAGTGACGAGGTCGACGTCACTTGGAACGTCACCGTGCGGGGCAACGTGCTGGGACTTTCGCTGCTGTTTTGATAAACGATTGCGCGCAGCGCGGCTTGATACAGCGCCGCTGAAGCACTGCCGCTGAGCGTCAGATTTCCCGTCGAGGCATTCCATGCGCTGGTGATTCCGTTGGCAGGCGTGAACGCCAGGACATCTTCGCCTTGCTGATAATTCACGGTCATCTGCCCCACCGCTTGCGTGAATGCCGTGTTTTGCGCCTGAGTAATCACGGTGGTCGCGGTCAACGGAGCAGGGGCTTGTCCTTCTGTGAAAACCAACGCTGACGTTTCCGTGTTCGACAATACCGGTGACGCTTCAGTCACCACCACCGTCACGTTACTCGTGGTCGTCAAATGACCCACGTCGGTGAGCGTGCATTGCACGGTGTAGCTGCCCGATGTGGTGAATGTAGCCGTGGTGTTTTTCGCGGCGTTACTGGTGTTGGCGCTGAACGTCACGGGCGCTGGCGGAGTGCCGATGGTGGACCACGTATAGGTGAGATTCATTTCTCCGCCGTCGTCGCTGCCGAGCACGCTAAGCGCGGCGCTGGTGCCGGTGACCGGATTCGGTGACGCGGTTGCTGGAACCGCAACTAACGGTGCGTTATTCGTCACCGTGACGGTTGCGGTTGCGCTGGCGGTGCCAGACGTCGCGGTCACCGTGAACGGTCCACCGGCAGTGTCGCCCGCTGTGAACATACCAGCGGTGTCGATGGTGCCGCCGCTGACGCTCCAAGTGATCGGCAGTGCGGTACCGAATTGATCGACCGCGTGTCCGGTGAACGTGCTGGTGCCGCGCACGGAAACCGTGGTGGTCGTTGGGGTCACGGTGATGAGCTGCGGAATAGACACCACATTGATAGTGGTTTGTGCGGTGGCAGTGACGAAATAAGTGTCGGTCACGCCGACTTGGATGGTGTAGGTCCCTGGTGCCTGAAATGTCGCGGTGGTAGTGGCGCTGGTGGTTGGTGCGAAGATCACAGCAGCAGGTGCGGCGCCGATGACTGACCACGCGTAGCTGAGTGCTTGCAGGCCGCCGTCGTCGGTAGCTTGCACGGATAAACTTACCGCGTTGGTGGTGATGGGATTCGCTGCGGGCGTTGGGCCGCTGATAATTGTTGGTGATTGGTTGCCGTCGCTGACGGTGATGGTGTGCGTAGTGATAGCGCCGAGATCGGTGCCGACCGGAGCACTGAGCGTGATGATGATCTGCTCGTCCGCTTCGGGGAGATTATCCGGAAGAAGCGGCACGAAAATAGTTGCGTCGAGGGTGTCGGCGGGAATTTTGAATAAGGCTCCAGGAGCGCTGTAGTCGCTGCCAGAAATGGCAGAGCCGGACAACGACAGCGTGACCTGCGTCACGCCGGAAGACGGAGCACTCAGGCGCAGCGGAATGGATGCGGTGCCGCTGTTTTCCAAATTCATCGACGTTGGCGCGGTGAAGGTCAGCGTGGGTTTGGGATCCACATTGCGGATGGTCATGACCTGCGTGATTTGCGTTACCAGCAGCGCGCCGACCGGATCGCTGAGCGACAACGTCGCCGAACGATCAGCGCCATAGCGTGCGTCGTCGAGGATGGTCACTGGCACAGCGGCCTGCGTTTGTCCGGCGAGAATCGTGATGGTTGACGGAACCTGCGCATCGCTCGCGGAACTTTGCAGGGCGATGGTGACGTTCTGCGTTGCGGCGGCCGACAACAAAATAGTTGCCGTGGTGCTGCCGATGCGCTCGCTCACCGACGCCGACGGTGCGACGAAAGCGATGGTGGGAATAACGGAAATCGTCGTCGGATAGAGCTGCGTGGTCGCGATCGGGCCACGCCATTCACTGGCGCTCTGCCACCATAACCGCGCTGACGCGGAGCCGGTGTGTTCAAAATACTCCATGCGGATGCGATAGCGACGTCCGGCTTGCGCCGTGAACGTGCAGACGGAATCCGTCGCGCCGCGTAATTTCCACGCGTCGATGACGAGGGCATTATCCAACCACACCCGCACGCCGTCATCGGTGCGTGCGATCAACGTATAGGTCTCGGTGAAACGCGGCTGAATCTCGCCATCCCAACGCGCGCTGAACGAATCCACCGGCACACCAGATGCCGGTGATCCACCGGCCCAATCGACATCGACGCGCGCATCGGTGCGATTCAGCACCGGCGTACCGCTGAGCGTTTCGTTGGCGAAATACGACGCCAACAATCCAGAACCGCTGCCCACACCGGTCATATCCGTCGGCAGCGGATATAATTGACTCGTCGGAATCGCCGCCTTGGCCTCATGCGCACTCTGCCACTGCAACTTCGCCACGGCGGCGCCAAAATGCTCATAATATTCCATGCGAATGCGATAATGTTGTCCCGCCACGGCGGTGAATACATAAGTTGAATCCACCGCACCACGCAATTTCCATGCATCGACCACCAATACTCCATCCAGCCACATTCTGACGCCGTCATCAGTACGTGCGATCAACTTATGCAACTCACTATAACGCGGCTGGATCTCGCCTTCCCAGCGCACACTGAACGAATCCACCGGCATGCCCACCGCCGCCGCACCACCGGCCCAATTAAAATTCACCTGGGCATCGGTGCGCGTGACCGTCGGCGTGCCACTGAGCGATTCATTGGGAAAATACGACCCGGCTAAACCAGTGCCGGTGCCGTCGGCGGCGCTCAGTCCCGTGACTAAGGCCACCATCACGACCATCGACATCAATAAGGAACGTGTAAGTGAGCGGTTAAACCACAGGAAATGCGTGACGATCGACATGATAAAATCTTTTGCCCTAGGTACGTCGTCATATGGCGACAGCGGGGGCGGGGATCCCGCAACGCTGAAAATAGAAGCAAGTGTTACATTATGGGTGTGTCCGGCGTGAGAGCCGGTATGCACGTCGGTGCTTTATTCTTGTTTTAATTTTCATCGCTTCCTGACGCCAGGCGACTGTTCCCAGGCAGGGGGCTGCCGTGCGACACCTCGCCACTCGATGTAAAAAATTGTTACTGAGCCGTTTTCGGATGAATGACCAACTGCCAATGATCCGTTTCCACGGTGAGAGTGGCCAATCGCCCGCATGGCAGGGCCAGCGGATCGGCGTGATGGCCGAAAGGCAGCGCGATGATGGCTGGGATTTGTAGGCGGTCTGCCCAGGCTGTAATGATCTGCATTGCCGTTGGGCCTTCATATTCGTTTGGTACCGGTGCGGGGAAAGCGTTGGTTACCAGTCCAACGACGCCATCTAAACAACCTGCAAGAAATAGCTGCTGGA
>JAYVSL010000237.1:0-9450 GCA_043775355.1 Planctomycetota bacterium | reverse complement strand
CCGGTTTTTCCCGCGTTTTCCCGGTGCTTTTCAGCACCCTGGCTCACGTGTGGGAGGCGCAATATGTGAGCCACCCCCCCGCTGTCAAATACCAGTTTTCATGACTCCGTTACATTCCCTTCATCTTACTGTCATTACTGCGTTTATGTCGATCCCGTAATTTCATCGAAGAACCTTGCTGATTGGCCCGGGAGATTCTTTGGATCACTACGCTGCCCTTTCGGGCTGCCAGAAATCACGAAATTTGCCCATTTAATCGCACTTATTTAGCGTAAATTTGTCTTCACGTAATTAAAGTACGCCTGCTGCCAGGCGCTGATAGCCGCCTCGCGGGTGCCTTTTGCCTTGATGAGCCCATCCATAAAAGTGGCGTCGAAAGACTTCGTGCCGTCCTCGCCATTCTTCAACCGCTGCCAATAATCGCGAAAATGCGCGCGACCACATTGACCAACCTTGTGTTTGCACCCTGCCTCGCAGGTACCAAACAGCCAGAAATTCGTCATCGCATACACTTCACCGTACTGTTCGGCAGAAATGTGATCGTAATGACTCAGATAGCGGTCGACAGGGAAGATGGTTTTCTTCGTTTGATCGTAGATCTGCTTCAGGTACGCGATGCGCTCCCTGGGCATGCGCTCAACGAACTGACCATTCTGCACAATGCCGGCTTCAAAATACACCGCTAAGCCTTCATTGATCCAGGTCGGAACATGCCGGCTCCCATTACAAGTCATGTGAAGGAATTGATGCGAGCATTCATGAGCCATCACGTGCTCAACTGAAAAATCGTCGCCACCCCATTTATTGCTCTCTTCATAGACGAAAATTGACTGCAGGCTGGGGACGAAGAATCCGCCCACTCCTTGGCTGACAGGAAATCCATGCTCGGCGGCCGCCGTCATGAAATCTTTTTGCGTATTAAAAATATGAATTTCGAATTTATACGGCGGCACCGCATCAGGTTGATAAATTCCGGCGAAGCCTTTATAGAGCGCCTCTAGATACTGCGCATGCTGCAACAAACGCGCTGGCGAAACATGGCTGGTAATATGATAATGTGCGGTCTCAACGTCCCAGCCTTGGCCCCATGAGACAGGCTTCGCAACGCCACCAGCCACAGCGACTAACTTACCTGCTTGATCGAATGCCTTGCCGGTACGCGTCTGGCTCTCTCGCCAGTTGAGCGCCTGAATCTTGGCCTTTCCTGGCAACAATATTTCAAAGCCATCTATGATCGCTTGATTTTCTGCTGCTTTTAGCTTACCCGTCATGATCAGGCCGGAATACCGCTCGCCATGCTTTACTATAATGGCGCAAGCTCTTTCATTTTCTCCGCTTTTTGCGCTGATGTCCTTCAGCGCTATTTTTTTGCTGGCGAACGCTCGTGCTGCCGACTCTTTATAGTAATCATACGTCTGCCAAATGAATTTCTGCTTGGCGATAGCATTACCGATTCCATCTAATTCGCTGCCTCCATTTAATTCGGCTAATTCTTTCGCGCTGAGCGAAAATGCTCGCACATCTGGTCCAGAGACCGGCGCCCCCTCACCGCTATTATGTATCGTGTATTTTTTGCCTTTAATCTCGATGACCTGTGTTGCTCTATCCGCATCATCACTTTCTTCCAGGCGCTGACGACGAAACAATTCGCCTTTATACTGATCATGCGTGTAATAATCGTACGGATAGCGGAAGCTGATGCCGCCAACGGTGTCGGTGTATACGCGCCAGCGCATTGCCCATTCGTCCGCCGCCGACAACGACAACACGCTGACGACACTCACAAGCCATATTCTTAAATAATACATCGACAGTCCTCACTCGGTTGTGACACCTTATCTTACATCAGATAGGCGACACAAGTGACGCGTGGAGGCACCGTTCTTTCCCGTCTGGCGATCAATTAACGGGCGACTTCCCCGCTTGCCCAGGTTCTTCGCGCACCAATCGCGGGACGAGGTAACCTGGAAGGCGCGCTGCGACTGCCACGTGAAGCTCTGTGGCCCGTTGATCATCGACCAGAAAATGCGCCGCCCCAGCGACATGATCGAGCACATGCAGGTAATAGGGCAACACGCCCGCATCAAACAGCCTCAACGACAGCTCGACCAACGCCTCGACGCTGTCATTCACCTGACGCAGCAGGACCGCTTGGTTCAGCACGGTAACGCCGGCGGAGCGCAGACGGCCACAGGCCTCCTTGACGTCTGCTGCGATTTCTTGCGGATGATTGGCGTGAATAACCACCACCGGCGCCAAGCGCGTACCGGCAAGCCAGCTGAGCAACTGTTCATCGACGCGACTTGGCAAAACCACCGGCAAACGCGTGTGAACCCGTAAACGCTGCACATGCGGAATTGCCGCCAAATCATGCGCTAGCGCTGCCAGCTGACTATCGGGGAGGGTCAACGGATCGCCGCCCGACAGCAGGATTTCCTGAATCGAGGAATCCGCGCGAACGTACGCCACGGCGGCGTCCCACCACCGGCGGCCACGCGGCAATTCGTCGTAGGCATAATGCCGACGAAAGCAGTAACGGCAGTGAACGGCGCAGGCTCCGGTCGTCACCAATAAGGCTCGTCCGTGGTATTTGTGCAGGACTCCGGGCACTGGGCCGCAAGAGGTCTCCGCTAGCGGATCGTGGCTAAAACCTGGGACCGCCACGCCTTCGTCGGCCACTGGCAGCACTTGGCGCAGGAGCGGATCCGTTGGATCACCTGGCCGCATGCGCGCGACAAATCCGCGTGGTACCAGCAGCGGAAAGCTCGCTCCGGCCTGGTTTGCGGCGGGAAGTAACGTGAGCGGCAAGCCTAAAACGCGCAGCAATTCTGCGGGATCACGAATGGCCTCAGCCAGCTCTCGGCGCCAGGACGGGCCGGGCGCCTCGTGCGCTCTGGCGTCCGCTGGCTTGCCCGCTAGCGTGTCGCCCTCCATCGGAACAGGGGCCGTCATCGGTACTCGCCTCCGATTAACTCAGCTCCAATAAAAAAAGGATCCGTCATGGGTACCACGGGCATCGGTGAAGTCACTAAAGGTAGCAAGGTCATTTTTGACGGCGCGCCGTGGCTGGTTTTGGAGGTGAACTTCGTGAAGCCTGGAAAAGGCAACGCCTTCTACAAGCTGCGAATTCAAAATCTTCTTACCGGCAACACCTTGGAAAAAACCCTGCGCGGTGGCGAAAAGGTTGAGGTCGCCGACGTCGCCGAAAGTGAAATGCAGTACATGTATTTCGACAGCACTGGCTACATCTTTATGGACCAGACGAGCTTCGAACAAGTCACCGTGTCGACCGCCGCGATTGGCGACGACAAAGACTTCTTGCTCGAAAACATGAACGTTCAGGTCACGTTGTGGAACGATTCCCCCATCGCTATCCGCCTGCCCAACACGGTGACGATGGAAGTCGAATACACCGAGCCTGCCATTAAGGGCGACACGCAAAGCCGCGTGCTCAAACCCGCCAAACTCAAAGGTACCGGAGCCACCGTGCCCGTGCCGATCTTTGTTGCGATCGGCGATAAGATCGCGGTTAACACCCAAACGCGTGAATATTCGGGTCGCGTCAAATAAGATGACGCCTCCGGAAGACCGGACGTCTCACCGTCTCACCGTAACCAACTGGCGCCCCTCGGCGTCAGTTGGCGTTTTACGACGACGCGCAGAGCTGGTCGAGCGTACGCGTCAATTTTTCCGCGATCGCAACGTCCTCGAAGTTGACACGCCGGTCTTGCAAAGCGGAGCAAACCTCGATCACGGTGTCGTGCCGTTTCGCTTGGCTCTTGACCACGGCGCCAAATTTTTACCGACGAGCCCCGAACATCCATTAAAACGCCTCATTGCCGCAGATTACGGTGATGTCTGGACCTTAGCCCCAGCCTTTCGTGTTGGCGAACGGGGCAGTCGGCATGGACCAGAATTCCGCATGCTTGAATGGTACCGCTTGGGCTGGGATGACCGCCGCTTAGGCCAAGAAGTCATCGCCCTGCTCGCGTTGCTGACCGATAAACCCAATACACATTCCACCATCAGTTGGCGCGATGCATTTCGAACCTACGCCAACATCGATCCGCTCACTGCGGATGACCAGGCCATCATAGCACGTCTCGGCATCGACGCCGAGGTCGCCAACGGCGATCGCCGCGTCGCACTCGATCTGCTGCTGACGCGCGACATTGAACCACAATTAGGCCGTGATTCCTGGACTGTTTTAACTGATTATCCAGCAGACCAATGCGCCCAGGCGCGCATCCGCAACGACGCTCACGGCACGCCCGTTGCCGCACGCTTTGAAATTTATCGCAGCGGCATCGAACTCGCGAATGGGTATCATGAATTAATCGATGGCTCGCTGTTGCGCGAACGCCTCACTGGTGAACTGGCATCACGCACCGCTGGCGAACAACTCGACGAACGGTTTTTAACGGCGATGGCTCACGGTTTGCCGGACTGCGCTGGTGTTGCCGTCGGCTTTGATCGCGTGGTGATGTTGGCGCTGGGTCTGAATCACGTCGAACAGACGCAAGCGTTTGGCTGGGAAAATGCCTAGCATTCACCTCGTACGTCGGGGCAATTATAGCTTGGCCAAGTCACGACGTTGCAACACGATTCTGTGGCCTGTCGCCTGTAGTCGATAGTCGACAGTCGATAGTCGATAGTCGGCAATTCGATCTACTGCTCACACAATCGGACGACGACGAAGACTTTCCGAAGGTTTTTTTTCTGCGACCGCTGCCGTGGTTTTTCCTGCTGTGCCTGAAGTCACTTTGACCGGTTCGGTGCTATCGCCATCTTGGGCTTGCTGCAATTTGATGCGCTGAGTGAACTGACGCAGCACTTTGTTCGCTAGGGCGATGTCGGCGACGCGGTGTTTCAAGTCACAGGTGCAGTTATAAATCAGCGAATCAAAGGTAATGTCACCCGTCGTTTGAAAACCACGGCGGTCATTGGCCGCGATGGCTTTCAGCAACGTGCGCTGGCTGACCATGGGATCTTTGATGCCACGAATGGCCCATACGAATGGATGCGTCCCGGTGACGACTTCGTAGACCACAATCGCCCACGAATAAATGTCACCGCGCATGTCCACCATGGTTTCGCGTTCGCCGGTGAGGGCGTAAAATGCCTGCTCGGGACTGGAGTATTTTGGCGTTAATAAGACCGCTTCTTTGCTGGAGCGGCGTGAACGCCAACGAGCAATGCCAAAGTCGGCGATTTTACCTTGGCCTGGTCCAAAGATCAGAATGTTCTGCGGCTTGATGTCGCGATGCGCCACTTGGTGATCGTGGGCTTCTTTGATGCCGTCGGTCGCACGACACACGGCTTCAAGCAAGCTGACGCGATCAAAACCCGGCATATGACTGCGGCCTTTGAATACCCGATCGAGCGAGCCAAAGCGCGCGCGTTCGGTGATCATAAAGGGCAAGATGTGAACCGGGAAAAACTCCCGTAATTCTGGCGACAAATCTGCAGGCACTTCGGCGTCGCCGTATTCAAGCACTTGTAAAATCGCATTGCTGCGACGCGACAAGATCATGGTCTTTTCGCACTCGACCTTGAAGGCGCCGAAGGCCGAAACGGCGTCTTCGAGTTCTTCGACCATCGGCACGAAAATCTTCACGGCGACTTCTTCGCCATGATAAAAACCGCCGTACACCACGGTCTCTTTGCTGGCCCTGGCGAGCGGCTCAACTAATTGGATTTGTTGCGAGAGGAACAGCTCTTTTAACGTCGCGTCAAACGCCGCTTGGTGCAGGTTACGGCGCTGCAACAAGTCGCTGGTTGGAGTTCCGGCGGTGGTTGTTTCCAGATGATCTTGGCCGACGCCCCAGTCATTCATAAGCGCGGGAGTGTCTGCGCTTGAGATTGCCGAACAACCCCTTGCCGGCGATTGCCCAGGGAGCCAAAAGGCGCCCAGAAAAGCGTTTTCGCTGGCTGGCGATGAGTTCGACTCAGCAGACGCAACTGACTCATGAAAAGTGAGTTAGGATACAAACGCCAGTGTGGTCCGGTGACCGAACACCAGCCGTCGAGCGTTCCGCTCCACAACCGGTCAACGACTCCACGGCTGCCGCTCAGCGGACCACGATAGGTCAAATAGCGCCGACGATGCGGCTCAGCAATAGCAACACGCCAACGTCCTTGCTGGCAATCAATCCGCAGCGTGAGGCAGCGCGCGCCGGTTTCTAAAATCAGATCGCCATGCCGAGCACCATAACCACGATGCAGCAACAAACTGGCGCGCATGACCGGCTTTTATCAGTGTTATTGAGCAGGGTGACGAGCAGCGTGGCGCGCTTGGACCGCTGCGACGCCAGCGCCGACGGGGCCGTCGCCAGCCATCGCCGTACGCCAAGCGGCCTCATCCAGCACGCTGGATTCTTCCATCAACATCACCGGAATGCCGTCCTCGACGCGGTAGCTCCGCCGCGTTTTCGCATCGGTCGAAACCAACCGTCCACTACAGAGCTTCAACGGAACGCGGGCCTCCGGACAGACCAAAAGATCAAATAAGTCTTGATCAAACGGCAAATTGGAGATTTCACTCGACATCTTTTAAGCCTTCCTCGGCAGGCCGCTCCACGGGCGGCATCGTTTGCATGACTTGCTTGGCCACCGTAGGGTTCCCGGTCTATGGGAAATAGCCCAACCGGGTCCTTAGCAAGCGCGCGCCACGTTACGATCGTGGGCCATAACAGTCAAATTCTCGCGACCGTCGGCTTTTTTGTTGGCGGCTCGATGGCGGTGCAGGTGTACACCACCAACGCCCACCTAGAGACCGACCTTGCTCCGTATCCCGGCGTTCGCGTCACCGTGGTTTCGTCCTACGCCGAGCGGCCCGCCGATTTAGCCGCGCCGCCCTATGTCGTAGCCGTCGATGGTGATGAAGAAGCCAAACGCATCCGTGCCTGGCTGCCGCCGACGCGCGCGGTGTTTCTGGCGGGCAGCGAACAACGTCGTCGCTCACCGCTGCCTGGATTTTTGAGTTTGATGCCTTCGACCACCGCCATGCGGCGATCATTGCTGCGGCGTTTGACCGTGCTGAAGCGCGTCGATGTGCTGATGGAATTAGCCCGCAATTCCCGCCAAGCCTTGATCTTGATGTATTCCAATCCCGATCCCGACGCGATCGGCGCGGCGCTTGGACTGGCAACTATCTGGCGCGCCGCCGGACGCGATCCGCTGATTCGCTACACCGGCGAAGTCCAACGTTATCAAAATCGACTGCTGCTGAGTTACCTCAAAGAACCCATCGAACGCCTGAAAGATGAAGAACTGGAAGAGTCCGATCTGATCGCTGTGGTCGATGCTCAGCCCGGTTTCTGGCGAGAAAATCCGCCGGTCGCCCACATCATCATCGATCACCATCCGCGCCGCGAAGACACCAGCGCCCCGTTCGTCGACCTGCGCGAAGGCTACGGTTCAACCAGCACTATTTTGACCGAGTATCTGGTTGAAGCTGGACTGCCGATTAGCAAACCGCTGGCGACGGCGCTGCTTTACGGTCTGACCACCGACACCGACGATCTGAATCGACACGCGGGCGCCGCCGACATTCGCGCCTTCGACGAACTGCATCACCGCGCCGACCAGCATTTTCTGACGCGCTTGGACAAAGCACAGGTTCCGATGTCGGTCCTCGACTACATCGCCTGGGGCATCAGCCACCGCGTGGTCGTGCGCGATCTGATCCTGATCCACTTCGGCGAAGTCCCCACCGCCGACATCATGGTGCAAACCGCCGATCAATTATTGGTAACCTACGGCATTAATTGGACGGTCTGCGCGGGCGTCAAAGACCACACGTTAATCGTGGTCTTCCGAGGCGACGGTCACCGCCAAGACGTCGGCAAACGCGCCAGCCTAGCGTTCAGCAAAATCGGCAGCGCTGGCGGCCACCGCACCATGGGCCGCGCCGAAATCCCGCTGCCCGAAGGCGCCACCGAACTCGACAGCGCCGATATCCTGGTCGACAACCTGTTCCGCAAAATGAGTGCGAAACGCCGCGCGCGCTTTGTCCGTCGACTCAAAGCCCACCTCAAAGGCGAAGGCCCAGATGATCATGAAGAATTTGAGTTCGCGACGTGAGTGATGAGTGACCAACCACCAGCGAAGTGGCTGACGGGATGGAAAGCGCTTGGGCTTTCCGTTTTGGCATTCGTGCTGCTCAGTATGGCGCTGTTTTCTTGGTATTATTACAGCACGGCGGATCTGGTCAGAGTTCGCGCGGAAGCCAAGGCACTGGGGATACCGACGACGTGGGCGGATACTGGGCTGGTGGTTTCTGCGCCGGAGGTGATTCAGATATACAACCGTATTGGGGCGTTGTCGGCGTCGCTGAAGGATTACGATTCCTTGGTAGTAACCAGTAAGACAAAGACGGGGAAGGCTGAGCGACTGAAGTCATACCAGCCGATTCCGCAGGCCGCCTTCGATCACCATGCCAGCTTAGATCCGGTGATCGTGGCGGAATATCTCGACTTATTGGATCGTCTTCCTCACGAACCGGTGGTGCTTATCGGTGAACGCACCGTTTCTACGGGCTACAATCATATCGGTGGGGCACGTCAAATCGTCCGCTATCAAGGCGAGCGGATCTTACTCGCTGCTCCAGATCAAGTGGCGCGCGAAGTCGATCGCGCGCTGCATTATGCGGAATGCATGGACGCTCATTCGTTGATAGAATTGCTGATGACTGTTTCCTGTATTGAAATCTTCCTGGGACAGACCGCCGGGAGATTCGCCGAACTGAAAGCTCGCGTGCCGGAGCTCGCCGATCGACTTGATCGATTGGCCGATTCGATGAGCGTCATGTTGATTTATGCGTTCATCGGAGAATTTCTTATCACTAACCATTCCGTCGAACATGTTGACCAAATCGCTGGATTCTCCATCTGGAAGCAGCTTTCTCTCTATCCCATGACTCGCGCAGGACGCAAAACGCTTCTTCGTCACGAAATCGAATGGATTCAACTCGTTCAACGAATTCCGTCTCCGACCGATCTTATCCTCTCTGCCAAACGAATGAATATTGAGGAGGAAGCATTACGCACGTGGATGCCGAATGAGGCTCTGACCAAAATGGTAATCGCTGCGACACCCGTAATTTTGGAAATGACGGTACGATGCCAAGTTCGCTTGCGTCTGATGGCCGCCGAACTGCGCGGTCAACCCTGGCCCATCGATCCCTATGACCCCAGCGGAAAACCGCTGCGTCCTTTCCTGCGTGATGGGAAACTGATGGGCGCTTATTCCGTTTATCAAGATGGCGTCGACAACGGCGGAGATAAGAGCAAAGACCGCTATTTTCCGCTGTACGGCCCGCTTGTTGTGCCGGTGGTGGTGACAAAACCGACAGCACCGTAAGTCTTTCCTGGAACCGCCGGCAGCCTGCCGGCAGAGTCGAAAACAGGTGATCCCCTTGGCCCGCTGGCAGCCCCCTGGGACCGCCGG